>DATKLV010000199.1:0-6805 GCA_035542255.1 Desulfomonilia bacterium
GCGGTGTTGTAAGCGATAATGACGGATGGAACATAGCCGTGCCGCTGTTCAGGCACGATATCGAGCGTGAGATCGACCTGGTGGAGGAGTTCGTCAGGATATACGGCATGGACAAGGTCAAGCCCGATCTCCCGACCTTCAAGCCCCATGAGGCGACCTCTGCCGAATCTCGCGTTCAGGATCTCAGGATCAAGCTTGCCGCCTCCGGATTCACTGAAGTCCTTACCTACTCGTTCATTTCCCCGCGGTGGAAGGGGGTATTCGCAGGCGAGACCCTGGAATTGTTGAACCCCATCTCCGATGAGATGAAGGTCATGCGCATGTCACTCCTGCCCGGGCTTGCAGGCGTCATAGAGCGCAACAGGAAGACAGCGGTGAGGGACATCGCCCTGTTCGAGATCGGCAAGTGTTTTTCACCCAGGTCCTCAGGCGAGCTGCCTGAAGAACATCTGAGGCTGGGCCTTGCCGTGACGGGTCTGCGTTTCGACCCGCACTGGTCGGAAAAGGGAAGGACCGTTGACTTCTACGATATCAAAGGCATCGCCGAAGTGCTGCTCGGTGAGGTTGAGCTGAAGCCGTCGAGCCATCCCTTCTACAAGCCGGGCTACCAGGCCGATGTCTTCAAGGATGAAAAGTTGATAGGGTCCATGGGCTGCCTGCACGGCGATATCCTTGCCATGCTTGACATGGAGGGCGATATCTACAGCTTCGAGATTTCTTTGGAATCAGTTCTCGGGAAGCAGTGGCACGGGCTCAAGGAGATACCCAAGTTCCCCTCCACCTGGAGGGACCTCTCCCTGGTCGTGGATGAAACGATTACCTACGCCCAAATCGTCAAGGCCGTCCGTGCCAAGGGGATAGAAGAGATCAGGCAGGTCGCGGCCGTCGACCTGTATACGGGCGAGAAGTTGCCTCTAGGCAAGAAAGGCATCACCATACGCATTATCTATCAGTCGGATACCAGGACCCTGGAAGATGCGATGATCAGTGCATGGCAAGAAAAGATCGTACATTCGCTTCAAGACGATTTCGGAATAACGTTGCGACAGTAATCGCTGCAGCGCTCGTCCTGATCATTGCCGCACCGACCGGCGCTTCAGCCGGATATAGCATCAGTGCCAAAGGAAAGACTATTGAAACCGCATGCTACTGGATCGAGAAATCCAGACTTTACCTGTGCGAAGGCGGGGAGTCTCTCCCCTTGTCGGAGGTAAGCGCCATCACCCCTGGCCGTTTCTCCCCGCTGGAGGAGGAGATGAACCTTGATGCAAGACGCAGATTCTGGACCTATGCAGCCTGGCTGCTCGACAGGGAGTCCGATCTTAAGGCTCTGGATAAATCGGATGTGGAAGGCCTTGAGGAGATCAAACAGTTGAAGGCTTCACATACGGACAAGCATGAGCTTCGAAAAATAAAAGAAAAGGGCCACGAGAGAATAGTCAGGATATATGCCGGAGTGGCATATCTTGAAAGATCATGGTCCGATATACGCATCCCGGACCGCTCGCTGATAAAGTTGTCGGATATCAAGATCCTCCAGATGATCACCTGGCTCCAGTCCCTCGATGAGAGGCGGATGTTTCTCAAAACCGATGACCCGACCTACTACGAGTACACCCTTGAGCATGTAAAGCAGGCCGGGTCTTTTCAGGAGAGCTTTTCCCGGACGCTCTCCGATCATGAATAACACATGGAAACGTCGTGCTCTTTTCTTGACAGCACCTGGCAAAAGCACTAGACAGATAACCAATTTGGAGCAGCATGGACCGCGGGGAAGCTGATCAATTCATGCATAAAAAGATCTCGCGCATCGGAGTGTTTGATTCGGGGATCGGGGGGCTCACGGTGCTCAAGTGCCTCCTTGAGCTGATCCCCGGTGTGGACATGGTCTATCTCGGGGATTCTGCGCGGCTGCCCTACGGCACCAAATCTTCCAGGACCATTATCGGCTACAGCCTCCAGTGCGCAAAGTTTCTCGTAACCAAGGATATCGACATGCTGGTTGTCGCATGCAATACCGCGAGCGCATATGCCATACCCGCGCTGAAGGAAGAGTTTAACATCCCGGTGATCGGCGTGGTCGAGGCGGGTTCCCGGGCTGTAACAGAGTGTGATGCGAAGAGGATAGGGGTCATCGGCACATCGGCCACCATCAAGAGCCATGCCTATGAGGAGACCATCAGGTCGCTGAAACCGGGGTTGGAGATCTTCACCCAGGCATGCCCCCTGTTTGTGCCCCTGGTGGAGGAAGGATGGTACGATGATGAGATCACCGAGCAGGTGGTGAGACGCTACATGAAGACACTCATGGATGCCCGGATCGACACCCTTCTCCTGGGATGCACCCATTATCCCCTGCTCAAGGGAGTCCTGTCGAAAGTTATGGGCGAGGGGGTGAGTATCGTTGATTCAGCTCTCTCTACGGCACGCCTCGTCAAGGGCATCGTCGGAATCGGGGATGACCGCCTGACAAGACGTGAGATAATTTATTATCTCTCGGACTCCTCACCGAGGTTCATCGAACTAGGCGAACACTTCCTGGGCCGTGAAATGAAATATGTTTACGACGTAGATCTTTGTGTATAATAGGGAGTGTGAACGCTCAGATGAAAACGAGAAATCTCTCCCGGGTTAGAAACATCGGGTTCGTAGCACACATCGATGCAGGCAAGACCACCGTGACCGAACGGGTGCTGTTCTACACCGGCAAGATACACCGCATGGGCGAGGTGCACGACGGCCAGGCCACCATGGACTGGATGCCCCAGGAGCAGGAGCGCGGCATCACCATTACATCGGCAGTCACTACCTGTGAGTGGAACAATCACGACATCCACATCATCGACACACCCGGCCATGTGGATTTCACTATAGAGGTCGAGCGGTCGCTCAGGGTACTCGACGGGGCCGTGGTCATCCTCTGCGCCGTGGGAGGTGTGGAGGCCCAGACAGAGACCGTATGGCAGCAGTGCAGGAAGTACCATGTCCCGGCCATGGCCTTCATCAACAAACTTGACCGCCTCGGGGCCGATTTCGATGCAGTATTGGGTCAGATCAAAACGAGGCTTGAGGTCACCCCTCTGCCCATTCAGAACCCCTACTACGAAGGTGACACCTTCAAAGGGGTGATCGACCTTATATCCATGCAGAGACTCGTCTGGGACGATGATACCTTGGGCGCCAACTATGTGGCCTCCGAGATCCCGGATGACCGCAGGGCAGAGGCGGAGCTTGCCAGGGACAAGATGCTGGAGAGACTGGCCGACTTTGACGACGAGATCATGGTAAAATTCCTCGCGGGCGAGCCGCCCGACGAAAAAAAGATAAAACAGGCCGTCCGCAAGGCCGCCATCGACGGCAGGCTGATCCCGGTTCTGTGCGGATCGGCACTGAAGAACAAGGGCATCCAGCCTCTGATCGATGCCGTCATCGACTACCTCCCTTCACCGCTCGAGGTAAAACCGGTCATCGCGCACCAAAAGAAAACAGGAGAAGAGGTGGCCGTACATCCTGATCCCAAGGGACCCCTTGTCGCCTATGTCTTCAAGGTGTACATGGATGAGGGAAGGAGGATGGTCTATTTGAGGGTATATTCGGGTGTGCTGAGCGTGGGTGAAGATGTCTACAACACCACCCGGGACAAATCCGAGAAGATTGCGCGCCTCTTCTCCATGCATGCGCACCAGAAACAGCGCATCGATGCGGCCTCGGCCGGGGACATCGTTGCTGCAGTGGGCCTGAAGGAATCCATGACCGGCGACACCCTTGCGGCCCAGGGCGAATCTCTCGTCCTGGAGGCCATTGACGTACAGAAGCCCGTGATCTCCGTGGCCATCGAGCCGAAGACCTCCGAGTCATCCGAGAGGCTCCTTGAGGCCATGCGCAAGATTATGGAAGAAGACCCCACCATCAAGGTGCATGAGGACCCGGATACCGGTCAGGTGATCCTTGCAGGCATGGGGGAGCTGCACCTGGAGATCACCCTTGATCGATTCAAGACCGCCTTCGGCGTGGATATCAATGTGGGCAAGCCCCAGGTGCTCTATTGCGCCACCATCGACAAGCCTGCGCAGGCAGGGAAGGTCTTCGACAAGATCATCGGGGAGAATGCCCAGTACGGCCATGTAGAATTGAACATAAAGCCGGCCAGGAGAGGCGGAGGTAATGTTTTCCACATCGACCAGGCCCTGGATGACGGCCTCAAGGAATATGTCATGAACGGCCTTGAAGAGGCTTGCCTGGCCGATCCGGAGTTTGGATACGAGGTCGTTGACATCGATGTGCATGTTGAGAAGGTCGACCCCTCCGAGAAAACAACGGGTCAGGGCCTAAAGATAGCAACCCAGATGGCGCTCCAGGACGCCATGAAGAAATCCGGTGTAATCCAGCTCGAACCTATCATGGAGCTTGACGCACTATCGCCTGAAGACTATGTGGGAGATGTAGTGGGAGATCTATCGGCCCGGAAGGCCAGCATTGAGGGTGTCATCACCAAAGGGAAATATCACCAGGTCAAGGCGTATGTCCCCCTTTCGAACACCTTCGGATACTCGACCGTGCTGCGGTCATTGACCCGTGGGAGGGGGAGCTTCAGTATGAGGTTCTTCGGGTTCGACAAGGTCTAGGAATGAGATGGACAAACGCTATAAGTTGATCGCGACTGTTGTGATGATCACCCTGTTCGTATGGGTGATAGCCGGGATTATCACTACCATTACCAGCCATGCGCTCTACGAGCCGCCGCGTCCGGTCAAGACGGTCGAGGTGGCGAATATACACCGCGACAGGCTGCCGAAGAACAAGGCCATGTACGATGTCATAGCAACGCGCGATCTGCTCAAGGTGGCAAAGGCACGGCCGGCAGGCCAGGGGCAATCCGTGACCGGTGATGCAGAGCGGCCTCTTGCTGAAATGGGGCTGGCCCTCAGGGGTACCATAACAGGACCGAGCGAGATCGCCCGGGCCATTATCGAGGAGGCCAACGACCAGAAGCTCTACCGGATCGGCGACACGATCAAGGGTGCAAGGATAATCGCCATATTCAGGAACAAAGTCATCATGGACGTGAACGGACAGCAGCAGATGCTGGTGGTCGAAGAAACGAAGTCGGGCATGGGTCTTGCGTCGAGGGGAGGGCTGAGAAGGGCGAGGGCGTCCGGCGCGCCGGGAGGTATCCCGGACAGCATGAAGAACATGGACCAGCTACTCGGAAATGCCAGGGTGGTGCCCTACTATCGTGGAGGACAGCCCTATGGGTTCAGGGTGAGCGACGTGGCGGAAGGTGCAAAGATCTACGAACTCGGAATACGAACGGGTGATATCATCAAATCCATCAACGGTGTACCCATCCGAACCCCCCAGGACGCCCTGAATGCCTACCAGGAGCTCCAGGGCAATGCGAACGTACAGATGGAAATCGAGCGGCAGGGTACCACCACCACGATAAGTGTTCCACTCAGATAAGGTCATGACCGGGGGCAGATGAAATATGTTTGAGCAGTTCTTCGGATTATCAGAGAACCCATTCAATGTCACCCCCGACCCGAAATTTCTTTTTCTGTCCGAGGCGCACGAGGAGGCGCTGTCCTACCTGCGTTACGGCATTGACCAGCGCAAGGGATTCATCATGATCACCGGTGAAGTGGGTGCCGGCAAGACCACCATATGCAGGGCACTGCTCGGGAGCCTGCCCAAAACGGTACGTACCGCACTGGTACTGAACCCCGCACTCTCCGACATCGAGCTCCTCCAGACGATCAATCAGGATTTCGGCATCAATGCCTCGCTCACCTCAAAAAAGGCACTGCTCGACGAGCTCTACGAATTCCTCATCAACGCATTCATCTCCGGCGAAAATGCCGTGCTCATCATCGACGAGTGCCAGAACCTCACCCCTGACGTGCTTGAGCAGATCCGCATGCTGTCAAACCTGGAAACCGAGAAGGAGAAGCTCCTCCAGATCGTGCTCGTCGGTCAGCCGGAACTCGTGACGCTCCTTAAATCTCAGGCCATGAAACAGATCGATGACAGGATCGTGCTGAGGTACCATATCTGGCCACTGAGCCTCTGGGACACTAAAAGCTACATCAGTCACCGGCTCATCATATCGGGCTCCCACGGCGACATAACCTTTTCCGCCCTTGCCCACAGGCTCATCTACCGCTATTCCGACGGCATACCCAGGAGGATCAATGCCGTAGCCGAGCGTTCTCTGCTCATAGCCTACCTCCGCTCCACGAAGCGCGTCACGGCTCGAATCGTAGCCGGTGCGATCCGCGAGCTCGAGGGAAACTACACCAGGAGGAGGAAAAAGGCCGCCTTCATCGTGCCGGTGCTCAGCGCATTGGCCGTCCTGGCCGCTGTCGTCATCTGGCCTGGTTTCTTTTCCCATATCTCCGAGATGGTGGGGACCAAGGTGAACCCGAAGGATCAGAAGATCGCAGGGGCCGTCCAGGAGGCCTCGGTCACCCCGCAGAGCGCAAGAGTTCCGGCCGCCCCGGCCGCCCCGGTGCAGCAGCATGTAATGCCGAGACATGGATCGAGGGACTGGATCATGCCCGACTACAATGCTGCGCTGGACATACTGGGGCAGCTTCCCGAAGGGCTTTCGGGACCTGATGCCCTGAACCTCCATCCCCTGCCTGAATATCTCAAGTACATTCCGTCTCCGGCGGTTGTTTCCATGGACGGCGGCTACCTCGTCATGCTCAAGGCCGATGCCTCGTACGTCCGGGTGGTGGGAAAGAAACGGGCGATCATCGAGATACCCATGGATGAATTCAAGTCCCTGTACCGTTTCAATGTC
>DATKLV010000200.1:0-16448 GCA_035542255.1 Desulfomonilia bacterium
AGCGTGTGTTTATGGTGCCGATCACCCCGGTGGAAATGCCTGCGCTTTCTAGGACCGATTCGATGAGGTAGGTGGTGGTCGTCTTTCCGTTGGTGCCGGTAATCCCCACCATGGTTACCTCCAAGGCCTTGGGGTACAGCACGGGGAGGATCATGTTGAGCGCGGCCTTCGTGTCCGGCACGCTCAGTACCGTGGCACCGGTGTTTTCCGTGCAGAAGCCGGCATTACAGATGATGATACCTGCACCCCGGCTCAGGGCATCAGGGATGTACTTATGGCCGTCCGTGAGGCTCCCCTTGAGCGCAATGAAGGCATCGCCTTCCCGGACGCGCTTCGAATCGGCCTTCAGGGTTTTCCAGTGCCTGTCCGGCCCTTTCGTTGTGGAACCGGGGAGTATGCGAGCGAGGTCTGATGCCGTCATCCGCTGTCCCCCCTGGTTGCGAGCGTGATGTTCGGGCTTAACTCCATGATGGTCGCGCATTGTGTTACTATGTCTTTGAACAAAGGGCAAGCCACTATGCTTGCATAGTAGAACGGCCGAGGCTCATTGATGCATATGATCATGGTTATCTTTGTTTTCCCGGTGGCGTCGATGATGCCTCCGATGAAGGAAGATACATAATCTCCCTCGGCATAGGCTCCGGTCAAGGGGTCGATTTTCTGGGCGGTTCCGGTCTTCCCGAAGACCTGGAAGGTCGGCATGTTGGCCGATTCTCCGGTCCCACCCTTCAAGGTGACGGATTTCATGATACCCAGGATCTGATCACAGGCCCCTTTTGAGAGCACCTTCCTCACGATGGTAGGCTTGGTCTCCTGGACGATCATATTTTTAGGATCGGTGATACGTTCAACCACATAGGGCTTCATCAGCATGCCCCCATTCACCATGGCATTGAAGGCGGTGATGAGCTGGACGCCAGTGACGGCAAAACCCTGTCCGAAGGCGATGGTGGCCTTGTCCACACTGGTCCATGAACCCGGGTCTCTTATCATGCCGGCTGGCTCACCGGGAAAATCGATGCCCGTGGGTTCAAGAAAACCGAAGGACTGCAGGCAGGAATACATCTCGGACCCACCCACAGGTTCCATGAGCTTTGCCATGCCGATGTTGCTGCTGTACTTGACGATATCGTTCACCGGGAGCCATCCATATTTCTCGTGGTCATGGATGGTGATCCTGTGGAACGTGAACGAGCCGTTCTCACAGAAGACGCTCCTCGATATGTTGAACATCTTCTTTTCAAACCCCCAGCTGATCCAATAGGGCTTGATGACAGAGCCGGGTTCGAACGTATGGGTGATGGCCATGTTGGTGTGGCCTGCAATGTTACTGAAGCTCCCCTTGTTCGGATCGAAGCTCGGGTAGCAGGCCATGGCCAGGATTTCGCCTGTCGTGGGGTTGGTGAGGATGGCGAACCCCGATTGCGCCTTGTTGTTCATAACCCCCTTCTTCAACTCCTGGAAGGCTATATACTGTATCCTCTTGTCAATGGTCAGCCACAGGGTATTCCCGTCTTTCACATCATCGGGCTGCAGGCCACGTGCATAGATGATTCTGCCCATACCGTCTCGATGGACGCCGATCTTGCGCTCCATACCTTTGAGAAGCATATCATAGGACAACTCGAGTCCTTCTATCCCCTTGCCGTCCACCCCCACGTAACCGATCAGGTTTGCAAGAGAATCGCTTTCCGGATAGAATCGCTTGGTCTCATCGTAGAACCCGATGCCCGCTATCTTCAAAGCCTTGACGGAATCAACCTCGTTGGGAGTGACCTGCCTCTTTACCCACACGAAGTATCGCTTCTCCAGGAGCTTCTTCTCCAGGGTCTTCCTGTCAAGCCCCAGGGTCTTGGCCAGCTGCAGAGCGACCCTTGCCGGATCATCGATGATCCGCGGGTTGGCGGCGATCGATTTCATGGACAGACTTATGGCAAGGGGCTGTCCCGACCGGTCAAAGATAGTCCCGCGGTGGGGGTTGAGCTCGACGGCATGATCGAACCTCTTGTGGGCCTTCGTAATGATTATGTCAGAGTGTATGACCTGCAGCTCGAATGCCCTTGCGCCTATGGCGAGGAGCAAGGTGATGAGAAAGATCCGGATAACTTTTATTCGTCCAGCCATAGGTACACCACCTGTTCGGGCTTGGGGGATTTCAGTCCCAGCTGGTTCTCGGCTATGAGCTGGAGTCTTTTAGTGCTCTTGAGGGTCGAGATCTCGATCTTCAGTGCCTTGTTCTCGCTCAGTAACTGCTCCTTGGCAGCCTCTTCCTGAGAGAGTGAGTACCCGAGCTCGGTGACCATATGGCGTGTCCATACATGGAACATGGCCCAGACCAGCATGAAGAGCAGCATAACCATGCCGAAGGGGAGGATCCTTGAAGTGTTCAGTCTCTTCATGAAACCCTCCGCGCAGCCCTCAGGCGTGCGCTTCTGGCCCGGGGGTTCGTACTGACTTCATCAGGAGAAGCGAGGACGGGCTTCTTGGTGATTCGGAAAAAATTGACCGCCGGGGATTCCTGTGGCAGAGGAAGCCCCCGGCGGTATAGGAGGGCGGTCGTGGAACCCGCAAAAAACCGTTTTACTATGCGATCTTCAAGCGAGTGAAACGAGATGATCGCCATAACGCCACCTTCAGACAGCAAGGCTGCGGCCTTGGGAAGGAATTCCTTCAGGTTGTCCAGCTCGGAATTCACCTCCATGCGGACGGCCTGAAAGGTGCGTGTGGCCGGGTGAATCCTCTCGGGCCAGTATTTTCTGGGTATGGCTCTTGAGACGACCTCGGCAAGTTCTTTTGTGGTGGCGATGGGCCTGCTTTCCGCGATGCGGCGTGCTATCCTTTTTGCGAACCGCTCTTCCCCGAAGGTGCGGATGACCCGGCTGAGTGAACCCTCATCATAGGTATTCACCACCTCATATGCATTAAGCTTCTGCCTCCTGTCATACCGCATGTCGAGCGGACCTTCGGTGGCAAAGGAGAACCCTCTCCCTGCTTCATCGAGCTCGATGGACGACATGCCGAGGTCGAGGATGACCCCGTCGATATATTTCCAACCGAGTTCCTTGCAGATGCGGTCTATCTCGGTGTAGTTGGCGCAGAATAGATGGCAGCGAGTGCCATAATGTGCCAGGGATTGAGTAACACGGGATATGGTCTCCTGGTCGAGGTCGCTTCCTGCAAGCTCGCCTCCGGGAGAGCTTGATTCAAGGATGGCTCGGGCGTGGCCCCCGCCGCCGAGAGTGCCATCGAAATATCTCCCGCCATCTCTTGGTGTTATCACCTCTAGGACCTCCCTGAGAAGTACGCTGACATGCTCCATCGTCTTAAAGACCGAGCTTCGCAAGCCCTTCGCGTAATTTCTCGGAGTCTTCGAGCGCCTCCTCCATGCTCTTGTTATACGTGTCCTGATCCCAGATCTCGATGCGGTCCACGATACCCACAAGCAGGCATTTCTTCTTGAGGTCTGCATATTCGCGCAGGCCCGAAGGGATGAGAATCCTGCCCTGTGCATCAATGGGACATTCCTCGGCAGAACCCACGAGATGCCTCTTGAACACGATGTCTTCCTTCTTCACCATGGAAAGGCCCGAGGCCAGTTTTTCCATTCGTTCCCAGTCTTCCGGGGCGAACGCCAGAAGGCAGCGGTCTATGCTCTTGGTAACAATGAGGTGGTCGGCTTCCCATTCTCTCAGGATATCCCTGAACTTGGACGGGATGCTCAACCGGCCCTTCTCATTGATGGAGTTTACATAATGGCCCTTTAGCACCGCTTTCCCCCACAAATATGACACTAATTGACACTTCATGCCTATATATTAAATAGTATAGCAAAGTCAACATGAAGTTTCACTATTTTGTTAGTATTTTAATTTGAAATATCATAATATTAAATGAATGAAAATCTGGGGAAAAAAGTGCCATGACTGAGAGAAATTTCTCTGGAAGTTTTAAGATGAGTTGGCTATATGGGTTCCATGGATAAGGATGTCCTCAGGGAGATGCTTGATATGCTGCCCGCCGGCGTCATGCTCGCGGATAAAGACGGTAACGTGACCTATGCAAACCAGGCCGCTCTGGATTATCTGGGCATAGATGAAACAAGTATTCAGGAGATCAATGTGGAAGGTCTCATAGATAGCGAATCATTCAAAAAAGAGACCATGGTCCGAACCAAGGGAAAAGAGCGGATAACCATCCGGTTGAGCAAACACAGGCTCAGGAAGGGCGGCTTCGTGGTATACCTCTCGGATATCACTGAGATCCATCAGCTCCAGAAGGAGATCTTGAAAATGGACAAGCTCGCTTCCGTGGGTGAGCTTACCTCGGGCATCGCCCATGAGATACGAAACCCTCTGGCCGGCATCAAGACAACGGCACAGGCACTGAATGAAGAGCTGGAGGCCCGTGATCACCGGAGGGCCTATGTCTCCCGCATTATTGCAGAGATCGACCGGTTGAACAAGCTGCTGCTCAACTTCTTTGATTTTGCCAAGCCCAGGGAACTCTCCATCGTCTCTTGCGACCTCAAGAAGATCATCGAAAATGCTGTCTACATGGTTCAGGATACGGCTCGTGAGAACCATGTGGAGATAATCGAGTTCCATCCGCCCAAAAGGGCCATGATCAAGGCCGATCCGCACATGATCCAGCAGGTACTCATGAATGTATTCATCAATGCCGTGCAGGCCATGGAGTTCGGCGGCAGAATGGAGGTACACCTTACCGACAAGGAAGAACGCATGGAGATCATGGTGTCCGACTCGGGGAAGGGTATACCCGATCATGTGAAAGGCAGGATCTTCGACCCTTTTTTCACCACAAAACCCAAGGGAATCGGGCTCGGACTTTCCATCTCGTATCGGATCATCAAGCTTCACTCCGGCTCAGTCACCTTCGTCTCAACCCCCGGGGGCACGACGTTTATCATCTCCCTGCCCAAAGACCCGAGTCGGGCCAGGTGAGGATAAGTTGTCAACCAATCAAAGCGCAAGGAGGTAGTAAATGCCGTTAATGTCATCCACTGCATATGCAGCTACAGCCCAGTTCAGGGGCAATATCGGGGCCATGATCGTAGACGCCGCCCCAGTGGTCAAACTCGTATTGCTGGTCCTCTTTATCTTCTCCATCTTTTCCTGGGGCATCATCATCGAGAAATGGGTCATGTTCGCCAGGGCCCGCAAGAGGGCAAAGGCCATACTTGACGTAGTCTCCAAGAGCACCAGCATGGCCAAGATAAAGGATGCCGCTTTAAAAGTGGGTGACTGCCCAGTTTCCAAGATGTTCGAGGAGGCCCTCGATGAGGTGACCAAGCTCTCCGGCAAGACAGGCACGGTCAACCAGGCCATGCTGGTGAACATCGAGGCCAGGCTGGCGAATGCCCATGCGAGGCAGAGCATGGACCTCACTTACGGCCTGGGGTTCCTTGCCAGCATAAGCAACGCGAGCCCCTTCATCGGGCTGTTCGGTACTGTCTGGGGGATCATGGATTCCTTCAGGCACATAGGGCTCATGGGCTCAGCCAACCTTGCCACCGTTGCTCCCGGCATATCCGAAGCGCTAATCGCAACCGCCGCCGGACTTTTCGTGGCCATACCGGCCGTGCTCTTCTACAACTACTTCACGAGCCTCATTGCCCATGCCAGCGCACAGATGGACCAGTTCCAGATGGACTTCATAAACTGGCTGCGCAGGGGGTTGTTCAATGCAGACAAATAAACCCAAGACCTATGTGGCGGAAATCAACGTGACACCGCTGGTCGATGTCATGCTCGTGCTGCTCATCGTATTCATGGTATCCGCTCCCATGATGAAGGAAGGAATGAAGGTCGATCTGCCCGAGGCGGAGGCGCGCGCTTTGGGTGAAAGCCAGGACCTTGTCATCACCATAGGCAACGACCGGACCGTCGACATCAATGGTTCACCGGTGGAGCTGGGAAGGCTCGAGATGGTCTTAAGCCAGATCAAGGAACAGAGGAATGTGGAGGCCGTCTATCTGCAGGCGGACAAGGGTATCCCCTATGGATTTGTGGTCCAGGTGATGTCGGTCGTGCGCTCCAGCGGGTTGACGAAGATCGGCCTGGTGACCCAGCCTCCGGCAAATAAATAAACCAAGAGTCGGGATGCAGTCTCTCAGAAAATTCCTTATCTTGTCTCTCATATGCCATCTGGTATTTGTCCTCTCCCTGGTGGATGTGGAGTTCTCGGGCAAAAAGCCGGACATCTCAGATGTGTATGAGGTGTCTATTGTTCCCGGTGTCCCTGCAAGCGGAGAGGCCGCATCCAAGAGTGCTTCCACCCCCGAGACCAAGAAATTCATTTTCAACAAGAAGTCCGAGCATGCCTCCCTTGGAGAGGTGAAGAAGGAAAAATCTTTGAAGGAGGGCCCACTCAAGCTCACACCATCGGAGATAAAGCGGGAGACCCCCGAGGAGAGCGGCCCGGATACCACCGGTGCATCCAGTCTGGTCAAACCCCCAGCTCAGTCCGCCATAGGCACGGGGACGGCCCACGGCACTGGAGGTGGGAGTTCTTCAGAGGTCGCCCTGTGGAAGATGAAGGTGGACAGCATGGTGCACAGTCTCTGGAAAGCTCCTCCTGAAATCGACACAATGGATAAATCGTTAAATGCAACTTATATTCTAAGGGTGAGCAGGACAGGCGAGCTGCTCCAGAAGAAGCTCATAGTCTCATCGGGGAATGTGCCTTATGACCGGTCAGTGCTCATTGCACTGAGTAAGGTGAGCCGCTTCCCGCAACCCCCGCTTGTCATCATCGCTGGAGAGGACTGGTTAGACATAACCATGTCGTTCAGGCCTGTGAAAGGAGATCATTGATGCGAAGAATCTTTGCAATTATTTCTGTTATTTTTCCCATGTTCTGCTTATCCCTACATGCACAGCAGATCCACATCGACATCGAAGCGAGCGGTTTTCAGAAGTTCAAGGTCGCCATGCCTACCTATGCAGGGCCCGGCGATTTGGCCGGATCGGTATGGGCCACATGCGCAAGGGACCTCCAGCTCTCCGGCATCTTCGATCTCATATCCCCCCAGAGCTATGTCAATCCGGGCCCTATTGGCGAAGTCCAGCAGGGTTCATTGAAGGACTTTTCACTCATCGGTTCCGACTATGTCATAACCTCTACCGTTTCCAGGCAGGGCACCGCCGGCATATTCAAGGTCCAGATGGTGGAGGTTTCCACAGGGCAGCTCATCGAGAGTGCCACCTACACGAGCGGCGAGCAGACAATGTACCAGGCAGTTCACGCATTCATGGACCATATCCTTTTGAATAAGTTCGGACTGAGCCCCATCTTTTCGTCCAAGATCGCATGCATCAAAAAAGACAAGGCGGCAAAGCAGCTCCATGTCATGTGGTTCGACGGGACGGGAGGCAACACCATCCACGGCGGCGGCAACCTCGTATTGAGCCCTGCCTGGTCGCCCGACGGCAAGAAGATCGCATTTGTATCCTACTGGAAGAACAACCCGGACCTCTACCTGCTGGATCTTGCCTCGAACAATGTCAGGCAGGTCTCGGCGCAGAAAGGCATCAATACATCACCCGCCTTCGATGCGTCGGGCGCCAGGATAGGCCTGACGTTGTCCATCGACGGCTCACCAAAGATCTACCTCATGGACCAGGACGGATCGGGCAGGATCAAACTCACCACAGGCTGGGCGACCGATACCTCGCCTTCTTTCTCGATCGATGGGAAGAACATGGTCTTCTGCTCGTCGCGGGCGGGCAATCCCCAGATATTCATCATGGATCTTGCAACGAAGAATGTGAGGAGGCTGACCTACGAGGGAAAATACAACTCAGAACCGTGTTTTTCCCCCAGAGGGGATCTGGTGGCATTTTCCTACCGCGCCAAAAACGACAAGTTTTGTATTGCCACCATAAAACCGGACGGGTCTAACTTCAGGGTGCTGCCGGGAACGGGTCTCGGAGATGAATCGCCGAGTTTTTCCCCTGACGGGAGACTCCTTGCCTTTGCCGGCGGAGACGGCAATATCTATATCACGGACCTTCCCGGTACCATGACGGTGCCTGTCACATCAGGAGGTGGATTCTCCGAGCCGGCCTGGTCGCCGTTGATGAAATGAGATATTTGAACTTGACCTGACTCAGAGTTGGATTAGAGTACAGACAACTCCAAAAGTGGAGAGGAGAAAGATATGAGGAGAATTGTTTATATCGCATATGCCACGATGCTGCTCTGTGCGATCCTGATCTTGATGGGCTGTCCGAAAAAGACCCTGGAGCCGGTAACGCCGGAAGTTTCAAAGACACCGCCTCCTGTACAGACAGAAATGCCCGCCGAGCAGCCTGCCATGAAGATGGACATGGCCGGAGAATCGCAGGGAGCCGGAGCCTCATCAGGCAAGCCTTCGATGGAGAAAGACCGGACCGCCTTTGAAAATACTGATATATACTTCGAGTTCGACAGCTTTGAGCTCACGCCTGAGGCGCGGAAGGCACTGGCAAACAAGGCAACTTTCCTGAACTCACATCCCAGGATCAAGACGCGCATCGAAGGCAACTGCGACGAGCGGGGCACGGAAGAGTACAACCTTGCCCTGGGGGAGCGGCGTGCCAAGGCCGTCCAGGATTATCTCGTTTTCCTGGGCATAAGTGCGGACAGGATATCCACGGTCAGTTACGGGGAAGAGAGGCCGGTGGATCCGGGGCATAACGAAACAGCCTGGGCCAAAAACAGAAGGGCCCATTTCGGCATTCTCGGGGAGTGATTATCATGAGAAGATGCGTTCCTATCATAGTTATGACTTTGCTCATAGTATCCGGTTGCGCCACCCAGCAGGACCTCAACGCACTCAAGAACCAGGTGGACCTGCTCCAGTCACGTCTGACCATGACAGAAACGAAGGTGGCGGAGAACTCCAAGCTCACGGACCAGGGCCTTAAACAGCAGGGTGAACTGCAGAATCGCTATTCCGAGCTGCAAAATCAGATGTTCACACTCCAGGGGTCCATCGATCAGGTCTCGGCAGCTGCGGGGCTTACCTCTACCGGCGGGGGTGAGACCAAGATATCCAAGCTGGAAAAGGATGTCCAGTCTCTCAAGGATCTGCTCCAGGTCAAGGTGACTGCCTCGGGAAGTGTTGCTGCCCAGAAGTCGCTCTATGACAGCGGCTATGAAAAATTCAAATCCGGGCTGTTCAGCGATGCGGTCCAGGACTTTAAAGGATATCTTGCCCAGAACCCCGACCCTGCTATTGCCGGCAACGCCTACTTCTATATGGGCGAGTCCCTCTACGCACAGGCCAAATATGACGACGCCATATTAAGCTATGATACGGTGGTCAAGAAGTTCAAGGACAGCGACAAGGTGCCTGAAGCACTCTATAAACAAGGGCTCGCATTCCTGAAGATGGGTGACAAGGAGACCGGAACGTTGATCCTACAGCAGCTCATCAAGGATCACGCCGGAACAGAAGCCGCTCTGAAGGCCAAGAAGGCATTGAAGAACCCGCCTTCCGGGAAAGGATAGTGAAGCCTTCTTCCATCTATATGCATTTGTGTTATATATTTTTCATGATATTGCCGATTCGGCTGTAGATGATGTCATGTAACTGCTTGTTGCCGGGGAGATATTTGTGGGGAGCTTGGAGGATGGACTTCAAGTAAACCTAAGTATGTTTTGCTTCCATGAAATGGTGAATGTAGAAAGGGGTTCTCATGAAAATCAGATCATTTAGGGTGATCCCGACGCTTCCCGAGATGCTTAATCCCATCCTGTCTCTTGCATACAACATCTGGTACTGCTGGAACCACAAGGGCCTGAGGCTCTTCCAGCACATGGACAGGGATCTGTGGGAGGAGACGGGTCACAATCCTGTGGATATGCTCTCCCGCATCTCTCAGGGACGCATCATGGACCTCATGGAAGACGAAGGCTTCCTCTCCCAGATGAAAAAGACCTATGAGGAGTTCGAGGACTATATCAAGGAAAAGGGCGTATACTCGTTTCTCCTTGCACAGCCCATTGACTTCACCATAGCCTATTTTTCCATGGAGTTCGGCCTCACCGAGAGCCTGCCCATTTACTCCGGGGGCCTGGGTGTGCTGGCGGGAGACCACCTGAAGAGCGCCAGCGATCTGAGGCTGCCTTTGTGCGGAGTGGGGCTCATGTACAAACACGGTTACTTTACCCAGTATCTGAGCTGGGACGGCTGGCAGCAGGAGGAGTCTCCCGACAACGACTTCTATCATATGGCGCTCATGCTGGAGAACAAGGACAGCGGAAAGCCTGTCAAGATATCCATCAAGCTTGCGGACAGGGATTGCAAGGCCCAGATATGGAAGTGCCAGGTGGGCAGGGTGCCGCTGTATCTCCTGGACACGAATCTTGAAGAGAACCACCCGGACGAACGGGCTATTACCGGAGGACTCTATGCGGGCAACTCGGAGGACAGGCTCAGGCAGGAGATCCTCCTGGGAATAGGGGGCATGAGGGCCCTGGATGCCCTGGGGATAGATCCCATGGTGTACCACATGAACGAAGGGCACAGCTTTCTTGTCGGCCTTGAGTACATCCGCAACCTCATGAAGAAGAAAAACCTCGATTTCAACACCGCCCGCGAGGTGATACGGGCCTCGCTCGTCTTCACGACACACACCCCGGTCCCGGCCGGCAACGACGTCTTCGATATCGGGCTCATGGAAAAGTACCTCAAGCCCTATGTGGATGAGGCGGGCATCAAGTGGTCCGATTTCCTCGCCCTGGGCAGAAAGAATCCCTACGATGACAAGGAGGGCTTCGGGGCGACGGTGTTCGCACTGAAGAACTCCGCCTTCCGCAACGGCGTAAGCAAGCTCCACGGCCAGGTGTCCCGAGATATGTGGCGCGATATCTGGCCTCATGTCAAGATAGAGGACGTGCCCATCTCTTCCATTACGAACGGCATCCATATCCCGTCCTGGATATCCGACGAGATGGCCGAGCTCTTCGACCGGTATCTCGGCCCGAAATGGAAGGAAGACCCTGATAACCAGAAGGTCTGGGAGAGGATTGACGAGATACCCGATGCAGAGCTGTGGGCCACACACCAGCGTCGCAGGGAGAGGCTGGTCGCCTATGCACGGAAAAGGCTCATGAGGCAGCTCTCCACCCGCGGTGCCAAACCAAAGGACATCCAGAGGGCCATGGAGACCCTGCATCCCGATGCACTGACCATCGGCTATGCCAGGCGCTTTGCGACCTACAAGAGGGGCCTTCTCATCTTCCGGGATATCGAGCGGCTCAAGTCCATCCTTGCAAACCGCGAGCTGCCCGTACAACTCATCATTTCAGGCAAGGCGCATCCCAGAGACCACGAAGGCAAGGCCATCATCCAGAGGATCATCCACATCGCCCGCGAAGAGCCTTTCAGGGACAAGGTCTTGTTCCTGGAAGACTACAACATGAATATCACCCGCTATCTCGTGGAGGGTGTGGATATATGGCTCAACAACCCCAGGCGGCCCCTGGAAGCCTGCGGCACATCGGGCATGAAGGCAACGGCGAACGGTGCACTGAACCTGAGCATCCAGGACGGATGGTGGGTGGAAGGGTACAATCCCGATCTCGGGTGGTCCATAGGAAACGGCGAGGTCTATGACAATTACGACTACCAGGACCAGGTCGAGAGCAAGGCCATCTATGACCTGCTCGAGCGGGAGATTATCCCGCTGTTCTATGAGCGCGGACTCGATGGACTGCCCAGGGGCTGGATAACCATGATGAAGAAGTCCATGCGCACCCTGTGCCCGGTATTCAACTCGAACAGGATGGTGGAAGAATACACGGACAGATGCTACATGGCTGCAGCATTGAACGTGAAGACTCTTACTGCAGAAAATTTCAAGAACGTCAAACAGGTAGTCAAGTGGAAGGACACTCTGGCGTCGCGCTGGGGAGATGTGGCGGTGATGGATATCAGCCATGAGGGCGGGGACGAGGTGGCGGTGCACAGCGATATCACGATCCGAGCCGATGTCAAGCTCGGGGCCATCAGCCCGTCCGATGTCAGTGTCCGGGTGTATTACGGGAACATCGACGATGCCGGCAACCTTCATCAAGTCAAGGACGTGATGATGGACCATATCAAGGAGCACGGCAGGGGTGTCCATGTCTTTGAGGCCAGGATCACCTGCGACGATACGGGGCGGTTCGGGTATTCGGTGAGGATCCTGCCGTCCCACACGAGCCTTATCTACCCCGTGGACATGGGGTTGATCTGCTGGGCATGATTTTACAGCATGAAGCTGCCGACCCATAAAACAAAGATCGTATGTACGATAGGCCCTGCCTCAAGCTCCCGCTCCATCATGGAAGAGATGATCCGGTTGGGTATGGATATAGCCCGGCTGAATTTCTCCCACGGAGATTTCGACTCCCATGCACAGGTGATCAAAGATCTGAAGGCTGCTGCCCGGGCTGCAGGGAAAAGGCTTACCATTATGGCGGACCTGCCCGGACCCAAGATGCGCATCGGGGACCTGGCCCGGGAGCCTATCGAATTGAGATCCGGAGACACCTTCATACTTACCACCGAAGAGAAGCTCGGTAATGAGAAGACGGTATCGGTGAGCTTCAAAGAGCTACCCGGGGCGGTCAAGGCCGGGGATAAGCTCTTCCTGAACGACGGGCTCATCCAGATCGAAGTGGTTGGTATTAAAAACATCAATGTAGAGTGCAGGGTAATCGTCGGAGGAGAGCTTCGTTCCCGCAAGGGGCTCAACCTGCCGGGCATCGACCTGGGCATCAGCGCCTTCACCCAGAGAGATCACGAATGCCTGAAGTTTGCTGCTGAACATGGACTTGATGCGGTATGCCAATCCTTTGTCGTCTCGGGTGCCGATATAGATGCGGTACGCAAGGCTGCAGACGACCTCGGATATCATCCGTTCATCATCGCCAAGATAGAGCGCTCCGCTGCGTTGAACAATATCGACAGCATCCTCCAGGCAGCGGACGGCATCATGATCGCAAGGGGAGACCTCGGCGTAGAGATAGCCATAGAGCGGATCGCAGTGGTCCAGAAGGAACTCATGAACAAGGCCAACATCTTAGGAAAGCCGGTGATAACGGCCACGCAGATGCTCGAGTCCATGACGGGAAACCGCAGGCCTACACGTGCCGAGGTGACGGACGTTGCGAATGCGATCCTGGACGGCACCGACTGTGTCATGCTCTCCGGCGAGTCGGCCATGGGAAAGTATCCTCTCGATGCCGTGGAAATGCTGGTAAGGATCGCTTCGACCACCGAGCCCCATGGCCCCGGATATCGTCTCAGGGAGAGGCTCAGGGAGATCAAGGAAGGCCGCACGGACCGGATCACCGATGTGGTTGTTTTCAGCGCCGAGTCGACCCTGAAATACATCTCGCCTTCGGCGGTGTTCGTCCCGACCCGGGGCGGCGCCATGGCCAGGAGCATAGCCCGTTTCAGGCTCCCCGTATGGATCGTGGCAGTAAGCCCTTTCAGCGCGACATGCCAGCAGCTCCAGTTCTCCTCCGGGGTTTATCCCGTCTATGAGCCCGAACCTCCTGATGACTGGAGGCCGTATGTAAGGTCGTGGCTCCATGACCATGAGGTGGAAGGAGACATAGCCGTTCTCACCCAGGGCCCCTCGCCGAAGCACCCGGATGCGAACCACCGGATGGAGATAATAGATCTGAAGCAATCCTAGTCTCGGAAACGGTTATTTTTCGCCCTGACTGTGTCGATCATCGGTCTTGCTTGTGCGGCGCACTATTTGAACGCCTCCGCGCAATCCCTCGATCTCCTTGTCAGAACGATAAATTCCTCGTTTCCGAATTGGAAATCAATGGGGTAATCTCCAGAGTTTTTCTGATGTACACGAGCCGAGGAAAAACAGTTAATGCTGTGAACCCGCTCAGAATATGATCCAGATATGCTGGTGGCTGGGCATCTCACCCTATATCATTCCCTCACCCCGGTCTGGACAATCCGCACTTGAACAAGGTAGAATATTCATTGTGCGAGAGTGGCGGAATTGGTAGACGCGCTAGACTTAGGATCTAGTGGGTAACTCCGTGGGGGTTCGAGTCCCTTCTCTCGCACCATATTTAATTTTAAAGTCCTTGATAGACCTTATAAAAAACCCTTTGAATGCAATTCGACAATAGTAGAGCGATTCAAATCGTATAAGGTTTCATTATAAACAGAGGCCGGGTAATGAAAAGGCATGGCAAAGATCAGGAACATCTGCACCCAGGAGGCAATCTTCTCGGACATTTCATACATACAAAGCGTTTTGCCGTCCTTATTTTTTATAGTCGTCTTGACAATAAATTCATCGGTCCCTCTGCTTGGTATAAGATACAATGTCAGGCCTGTGAGAAACGTTAGTCCAAGATTCCTCTCATTATGGTCCACGATTTTTATCTCGGCTTTCAGATCAGTATCCGACATGCCGGTTTCAACTTCTGAAAATAAGCCTGAATCCCGGTATGCATCGACAACCTGCTCACTCCACATTTTTAGTAATATGAAGGCGACCTTTTGTTCTTTCCCATTGAAAGTACTTTCACCACTTACCATGATCCTGATTGACTTTTGTTTCGCCGCCTTCTGTGGCGGCCATGGTGAGATGGGATGAAGATTACCGGATCTGAACGATGCACATCCCGGAGACAGCAAGGCTGTTATGACAACAGATATAACAATATTCCTTTTCCATTTCATAAGACCTGCCTACTTCTTCTTATAGACGTTCAGCCCCACCTTGATTTCATTATGTTCTTCAAGGGCAACATTCCCTTCAGTGGTGGCAATGATAATGGTCTTGCCCGAAGATGACGGTCCAAACTCTTTCGTGAGATCGACCTTGATGGTCAGGATATTTTCTTCTGTCTTCATCTCTACGTTCTTCATGACTGTTCCCCCTTAAGATTGGAATGCGGCATTGAGTAGCATTAATAGCCGATTTGTCAATGATTATATCTGTTCTAGTGGCCGGGTAAAGTCCAACAGCATCTTTACGATCGTTGTCTTGCCCGCGCCATTGGGTCCAAGCAGAGCGAAATACTCACCTGTCCTTGTTGAGAAGGTTACATTGTCTACGGCTGCAAGGGAACCGTACAGTTTGGTTACGTTAATTAATTCAATCATAGATGGCACCCGTACACATCATCACAGGAACATAATCCTATCTAAGAATGTGGTACATATTTTGCTTTATATCGGCAAGAGGAGACGAACTGGTGCTGCGGTCATCAGACATATCATTAAAGAATATGAAGGGGAATATAGGCAAAGAGCAAGATAGGACAGTCGGGCTTAATAGCTTTTTCATTGCCTGTATCATGATAGCGCCGATTCTGATATGCGGGTGCAGTCAGTTTCAGGTCAGGTCGACCTTCAAAGAAGCGAATGATCTTTTCAGCCAGGGAAACTACGAGGTCTCTCTGAGAAAATATGAACAGATCATTGAAAAATATCCCTCAGTGGGAGACAGGGTCCTTTTCGAGATGGGGATCATCTACGCGTATCCCAAGAATGCGCAGAAAGATTATCAGAAATCCATGGAATGTTTTCAGAAACTCATAAAGAATTATCCAGGGAGTGAGTACAGATATGACAGTGAGAGGATGATATTCCATATCAATAATGTCACCATGAAGGATAAGAGAATTGATACACAACAAACACTGATTGAGACACTCCAGCAAGAGGTTAAAAGCAAAGGGGATGAGATTGCTACTATGCAAAGAAAGATCGAGGTGCTCGAACAAAAAGTTTTTTCAATGGAGATGGGACCGGCAGATAAGATCCTGATAGAAAAGAAAGAACGACGATTGTCGTTGATTTCAAAAGGTAATGTCCTCAAGACCTACAAGATAGCCCTGGGGGGAAACCCGAATGGTCCGAAAGAAAGGCAAGGAGACAACAAAACCCCGGAAGGGACTTACTTCATCGATTCAAGAAAAAAGGACAGCCGTTATCACCTGTCTCTTCACCTTTCATATCCGAACGAGATGGACATTAAGCGAGCGAAAGAACGTGGTGTTTCTCCGGGCGGAGATATCATGATCCACGGCATTAAAAATGGCTATTCGTCGGTTGGTAATCTGCATACAGAGTATGACTGGACAAAAGGGTGTATTGCCGTCACAGACGAAGAGATAGAGGAAATTGAAAAGTTAGTGCCGAACGGAACAATTGTGGAGATAAGGCCATAGAAGACCCTATAAATGAACCATGTGCCGAATAATTGAACGTTTAATGTCATCAAAGAGGATTCGTCTTATCATATTCTGCACACTCATTCCCTTTCTTCATGGATGTGCAGTAATAAAAAGTATTCAAAGGATATCCTCGCCTTTTCAAATGCATCCGGAAAGCTATTTAGAACGGAATAAGTTTTCGGTTGCGAAAGGAAGGGACGTCATTGGCCGGTCGGCAGTCATCAGGCTTGAAG
>DATKLV010000201.1:0-7555 GCA_035542255.1 Desulfomonilia bacterium
AACCTGGGTATCGGCTCATTGCGGACAGGTATATTTAATGCCGCTGATGTTGCTATTATGGCGGGTACGCTGCTACTTGTGTTCGGCAGTATGCGTCGAGAGAAACTACCGTTCGGCATCTGACAAGGCGCTGGTCGCAGCAAGCGCCGCCCCGCTGATCCACCCGCCGGCCGTACACCTGCAAATGATGAGCTCGTTGCTGGGAACTTTTTACGAGATCATCATCTTTAAGCTTATGCGACTTAACAGCTTCAATTGACCCATTGCATAAAGGTTTGTTATATGAGCAGCATGAAACCATCCAACACTGCCAGGACCATACAGCCTTTTCTGGTCATGGATGTCATGGAAAAGGCGAACATCCTTGCCGCCTCCGGCAGGGACATCATCCACCTGGAGGTGGGCGAGCCCGATTTCGACACCCCTGAGTGCATCCGCATAGCTGCGGCCAATGCCATGCATCAGGGCAGGACCCACTACACCGACTCGCTCGGTGTCCCGGAGCTGCGGGAGGCCATCAAGGAGCACTACGAAAAAACCTACGGCATCACGGTCGATGAGAGCTGCATCGTGGTCACGGCAGGTTCGTCCCCTGCGCTCCTCATGGCCATATCGTGCCTTGTGGATGCAGGGGATGAAGTCATCATGACCGATCCGTACTATGCCTGCTACCCGAACTTCGTCAAAGTGCTGGGCGCAAAACCGCACCTCATCCGCACGGGAAGCTCGGACAGGTTTCAGCTGGATCCGGCTAAGGTCAGGAAGAACATAACAGGCACAACCAAGGCACTGCTCATAAACTCACCCGCAAACCCAACGGGCGTATGCCTGGACGTAGATCATCTGGAAGACTTGAGTAAACTGCCCATCCCGATCATATCCGACGAGATCTACCATGGGCTGGTCTATGCCGGTAAGCAGCATACCATACTCGAGTTCACGGATAATGCGATTATCATAAACGGCTTCTCCAAGGCCTATGCAATGACAGGCTGGAGGCTGGGGTGGGCGATCTTTCCCAGAACGCTCATCCGCACTGCTCAGAAGATACAGCAGAACCTCTCGATCTGCGCACCGTCCATTGCCCAGTGGGGTGGAATTGCAGCGCTCACCAAGGCCGGCCCGGATGTCCGAAGCATGCATCAGACCTTTGCCAACAGGCGGGAGGTCATTCTTGCAGAAATGAGAAGGCACAAGTTCAATGTGGAGGTGGAACCCACAGGGGCCTTCTATGTGCTGGTGAACATGGAAGCATTTACGAGCGACTCCCGTTCCTTTGCCATGGAGATCCTGGAGCACACAGGCGTGGGAGTTACCCCAGGCATCGATTTCGGGCCCGGAGCCGAGGGTTACATCCGGTTCTCCTACGCCAACTCGGAAAAGAACATCGTGGAAGGCATATCCCGTGTTGCCTCATATCTGAAAACCCTATGAAGGTGAAAATCCGAAATGCTGTTTTTGCAGGGGTATTTCCACACCACACGGCCGGGCTGCCTCAATTCGCATTCGCCGGCAGATCGAATGTGGGCAAATCCTCCCTGATCAACAAGCTCCTAAACCGGAAATCTCTCGTGAGGATGAGCAAGGTGCCGGGCAAAACCAGGGCAGTTAACCTCTTCAGGGTTGACCTGGTGGATCATCCATCCATCTATCTTGTGGACCTGCCTGGGTATGGCTATGCCAAGGCGCCCAAGTCCATGAGTAATGACTGGGGTGACGTGATAACCAAGTACCTCTCCGACAACCAGGAACTGAAGCTGGTCCTGCTGCTCGTGGATATCAGGAGGAATCTGGAATCTCAAGAGCGCATGATCATTGATCTCATGGGCAAGACCCCTTCCAAACTCGTGCTTGTGGCCACCAAGACCGACAAACTCCCCTATTCCCGGAGGCTCAAGCGCAGCTCAGAGCTGTCAGGGCAGTGCGGCCTGTCCGCGGTGGTCACATCAGCTCATACGGGCGACGGCATGGACGAGCTGTGGACACACATTATCGGCTCTCTCCATGAGGGATGATGCCGAGCACATGTTGTTAATGAAGGTGACAATTTCCTGTTTGTATTCAGGAAATTTGCTGTTTACAGGCCGACTTTTTATGATATTATCAAGTCATGGGTGAGAATTCCATCGTAAGCATCCTCATCCTCCTGATCCTCTTCATCGGGATCCCTTCCCTGTTGAAACGCCTCGGGCAGTATACCTATACCAACAGGAACACAGGCAGGGCGCCTGATCAGGAAAAAGAGACCTTGCCTGACGAGCACATGCCGGAATATCCGGAAGACCCCCTTGTCAGGAACGACTATCAGAGGTTGAGCAGAGACCCCTCCAATAAACCCATCACACCCAAATGGTTCTGAACACAAAGCCCGACAAGGACTCCGCGCGCTTCATCCTAGGGATCGGCATCATCGCGGCGTCCATCTATGCATTCTATGTCGGGACTGCCATGAGGAACTCGCCGGAGCTCTTTCTCAAGCCCGAATCCATGACTATTGAAGGGATTCCCTGCACATCAGTAGGCTCGGATGGTTTATCCGTCTGCATCCCCGAAGGTGTCGAGTACTCTCTCAAGGGGAGGAGGATAGAGTTTTATTCCGCTGAAAAAAAGATACGGGGTTCCCTGGAGATCATTCAGGGGATACCGCAGGAACGGAACTGGAGGGCGTCCATGAAGAGCCCCTTCATCAGGATGTTCATAGGAAATGTCGATGACAAAGGTACCTATGAGCTCATGATCACCATCCTGCAGTATCGGTACAACCCCACACTCATGGGGGCGAAGGCCGCAATAATCCCTAGCTGGATGAAAAGGCGGGAAGGCGCACGAATAATCATGCTAAACGACATACGGGGACTTGTTTTTTACACCCCAGTCCAGTCGCTTGGACTCCTGTTCAAAGACGGTGAGATAGTGAAGATGTCCCTCACGGGCCGGATGACGCCTCAGAGAACCGCCTTCATTATCCGATCGATCCGTTTCACTTCACCGGCAAGACCAAAAACGGTATCGACGGATTCTTCATGAATTTTTCAGCATGGTCGCTCCTGAACTGCGACAAGGCGCCTTTCGAAAGATCGTGGGAAAGGATGAGCAGCTCGACCCCCTTGTCCTGGATCATTTTATTGATGACATCGATCGGGCTTCCCCTCATGATGAGGCGGTGTTTTGTGTCTATCTCTTCACCTGCGACCTGGCTGCAGATTGCGTACATCTTGTCTTTGGCAGCCTTTATCACTTCCTCCTCGAGCTTGTCGGTGTTGATGTGGGGTACATAGAAGCCGGCTGCGCCTTTGATGTCGGTTACGGTATGAAGGACAAAGAGCTCTGCATCGATAAGCCTCGAGAGCTGGTATGCATAGTCAACAAGGTAAGGGCTGTGCTTTGCAAAATCGATGTAGCAGAGTATCTTCTGGGGCTTCTTTACCTGGGTTTTCTTCATCATTCACCTCCTCGGTGCTGTTGTTTTATCCTCTTGTGAAACCGATTCTATCACATTCTTAAGCTCCTTGAGCTTGAAGGGCTTGGCGACAAAGGCGTTGGCCCCCCGCTCGAAGGCCATTTTCTGGGCCTCGTTTACGGAAAAACCCGTTATCAGGACAATGGGCACCTTAGGGTACCTTGTCTTGATCTCGCCCATGAGTGTGAACCCGTCCATGCGCGGCATATGGATATCGCTCACCACGATCTGTATCTGTTGGGAGTTCATGCATTGCAATGCATCATAGCCGTCGCGTGCCGTGTGGACCTGATATCCATACATGCTTAGGAAATCGGCAATTACATTAGCCAGCTCCTGCGAATCATCAACAATGAGGACTTGTTTTGAACTAATCATTGGCCTCCTCGCTTGTCAAATCAATAATCTCATAATCTCTTAAAGCAGGATATCTTTTTGTTTCCGCGTTCGTGAGGCCGGCCAGCTTATCCATGACCTTCTTTATATTGAATATCTGTGCTTCCATGACCTGGAGGGTTTCCTGTATCTTTTTATCTCGTTCCAGATCAGGATTGAGCTCGAGCATCTCAATGTTGCCCAGTATGATATTGAGCGGGGTATTAATCCTGTCCGAGAGCGTCACAGCGGTCTTGGCAATGGCGCTCAGCTCATGAAGCTTCTTCTGCTCCATGCCGTAGACCTGCATCTCCAAAGCCCTGCGAACCCTTAAGATGAGCTCATTCTCATCGCAGGGTTTGAGAAGATAGTCATAAACCCCTAGCCTGAGTGCCTCCACAGCCGTCTTCAGGGAGCCGTATCCGGTGATCACGATGACCAGGGTGCGCGGGGAGATAACCTTGACGTTCTCAAGCAGTTCAAGACCGCCCATTCCTTCCAGCACGAGATCTGTAAGAACCAGGTGAAAGCTCTTGTCGTAGAGAAGCTTGAGCGCCTCCTCTGCTGATCCCACATCCTCCACCTCAAACCCATTGGACGAAAGGATATTCTTCAATGAATAACGGACGATCTCCTCATCATCCACAACGAGTATTCTCTTCAAACTCATTCTTCAACCATCCTGTATTGCAAGTGCTTACGCACCGATTCCCTCAGTTCCTTGATCCTGAAAGGTTTCTTCAGGTAGGTGACGCCTGTTGTCTCAAGGAACTCCTTTACCTGGAAGTCATAGGTATCACCGGTGATGAACATGAACCGTTTCTTTAACCCCGGGTTCCTTTTGACGGCTTCATGGTAAAACTCCATGCCGTTCATGACCGGCATCCTCAGATCGGAAATGATGAGCTCCCAGGCATACTCGTCGAGGTGGTCACATGCCTTTGCGCCATTATCGAAAGTGATCACCGTATAATACGGACTCAAGGTGTCCACCATAAGGTCCAGGAGGTCCTCCTCGTCCTCGACCACCATGATCAGGCTATTCCGGTTCAGGTCTTCATGGGGTACGGATGAGAGTTCATTATCAGCGGCAACCTCTCTCTCCCTGGCCTCCATATCCATGATGGCCGGGACCTTCATGGTCGCCATGGTGCCATTTGTGGTGTTCTCGATAAACACCTCTCCCTTGTGGTCCGATATGATTCCATAGCAGATGGAGAGCCCGAGCCCGGTCCCCTTGTCTTTAGGTTTGGTGGTGAAGAAGGGATCGAAGATCTTGGTCATAACGCTTTCCGGGATTCCCGGACCGGTGTCTTCAATGGTCACCTGCACATAGCTGTCCTTGATGAAGGATTTGATCCAGATGGTACCGGCCTGATCGTCAATGGCATCGATCGAATTATTGATGAAATTCACAAGAACCTGTTCCATGCAGTTCATGTCGGCCCTTACGTGCAAGGGATCTTCAGGATCATCGTTGACAATGGTTATGCCTCGTTTCTTGATGATGGGGCTGTAGAGGTTGATGGTCCTCCTGATGACCTCTCGCATGTCAAAGATATTTTTCTCCGGGGGCTTGTTCCGTGAGAACTTGAGCAAGGATTCCACGATCCCCTTGGCGGCTGAGGCTGCATTGATGATGATGGAAAGCCTCTTCTGGTCCTGGGACATAAGGTAGTTCGGATCGATGAGATCGGCGAATCCTAGAATAGGGGTGAGCTTGTTGTTGAGCTCATGTGCTATCCCCGAGGTGAGCAACCCCAGAGAAGTGAGCTTTTCGGTCTGCATGGTCTTCTGCTCGATCCGCTTCTTCGCGGTTATATCCCGGACGATCACGAGCACCTGGTTCGGATCGATATGCTTGATGAAGAACTGCCCTACGATCTCGGCCTTCTCACCTACTTTCACATTGAGATCGAACTCGGTTGAATGGCCGGTATCTTCCTGGGTGATCTTTTCGAGGATCAAAGAAGCGCATGCTTCATCAAATAGGTCGGTGATAACCGATGGGGGCCTTGTAATAAGTTTCTGCAGGGCTGTGTTGAGGAACAGGATCCTTCCGGAGGTGTCAAGAATGAAGATCATCTCCTCGGATACATCGACGACGGCCTTGTACCTCTCCGTAACGCTCCTTAATGATTCATCCTTTTCTCTTAAGAGCTCAGTCAGGTCGGAATTTTTACGCTGAAAAACCTCGTAAAGATGCACGAGGGTCAGCAACTGTCCGATGAGCATCCCCAGCAACTCAAAAACCCTTGTGTAATGGACATTAAAGAAACCCTTCCCGGAATGGGACAGGTTCATGACCCCCAAAGTCTTGTTGCCTTCCTTTATGGGCACACACAGCATGGAACCTACCTGAACCTTTGCGGAATCGATCTTCTTGAATATCTCACACTCATCCACATCTTGAACCAGGATGGTTCTTCCTTCTTTCGCGCAGGTGCCTGCGACACCGTCTCCAAGCTCCATGCTCACATGGAGGTTGGCATCGTCGATCATTATCCCGGATGCCGCCTTGAGCGCGATCCGGTCATTCTCAACCATGAACAGTGAAGCATTCTCGCACCGTGACTCTTCAATGAGCACCCTGGTCACATAGGAGAAGAAATCATTTTCAGGTGAGCCTTTTGAAACGAATTCCGTTATATCGAAAATAGAGGAAAGGATCCCGACAGTATCTTCATAGAAGTCGGATGCCTTACTGAGAAGATCAAGCAGAATTCTTTCACGAGTCGAGGTAAGCTCTGTGGATTCGCCCTGTAGAGAATGCAGATCCTTCACGGCAAACACAATGCCCCTTACCCCATATTTTCAAAAACAGCTTTGTTGGTTCTATACCTTTGTCTTATGGTATTTACAAGATCTTTATACTCATCCCCCAGGTATCCCTTTATTGTGGCCTCACTTGCGAGATCCTCGGCTGAAGAATCCCCCTCCTTCTGCATTGTGACCTTATCCGTCAGATAGACAAGTGCGGACATGCGGCATACCGGTTCATGGTGATGCCTTATGACACTGATGACTTCAGGCGGGAAATGCCATCTCAGGCCGATCATCTCGCCGATTATGGTATGATCCAGGGAAAAAACATCATTTTCCAAGGTAAGATCAGGCCAGTTCCCGCTGAATTCACACAGGGGAAGATACTGATCCGGGGCCTTGCAAATAAGCACCATCCTCCCGAGATCATGAAGCAACCCTCCTGTGAAGAGACACTCCTTCTCCGGCTTTGAACATCCAAGCATGCCTGAGATGAAGGCCACTGCATAGGAATGCTTCCAGAGCTCCTTCATGGAAGGGGTTTCATTGCCGAAGGTCTCCATGACGGCCATGGACAGGGCAATGCATTTCACCATATCAAGTCCTACGGTTCGCAATGCCTGCTGGATGCCCACATGCCGTTCGGTATGACGGTAGAACGATGAGTTCGCGAGCTTGATCACCTTGGCAACCATGGCGGGATCACTCGATACCACCTGTTCGATGCTCTCGATGGAGGAATCCTCTTCCTGGAGAACATTAAAGAGTCTCATACGGCTTGATTCCAGTGTCGGAATACTCTCGATATGCTTCTCAATCTTTTCCATAAGACAAGGCCGTTCCATCATTTCCATTAACGGACTTTTTCCGGAAAATCTTTAGAGGTCAAAACCATCTTCTGAAAGGTTATAGTCAACACGTGGGTAATCATGGTAATAGCAATAAAGCATCATCCTA
>DATKLV010000202.1:0-4933 GCA_035542255.1 Desulfomonilia bacterium
GCCTCCTTAACCCTGTCCGTCTCAGAATAACCAGTCACAATAACTGCCTTTTGTTTGGGATTCATTTCGAGAACACGTTTGTAGGTTTCGAGTCCGTCAATGCCAGTCATGATCATGTCGAGGACAAGAAGATCGGCTTTATTGCCTCTCAGATAATCCAGGGCTTTCTCCCCAGAGGGAACAGTGTACACCTGATACCCGAGGTTCTCCAGAATCTTTGCAGCTATTTCACGCTGCTCCTCAATATCATCAACCACAAGTATTTTTTCTCCTCTTCCTTTGAATAATTCTATTGATATGAGGTTGTCTTCTTGCTTCAACGCTTCACGGGTTGCTGGCAGGTATATGATAAATGTTGCCCCGTTTCCAGGCTCACTGTGCACCTCGACATACCCTTTATGATCCTGGATAGTGCCCCATACAACAGACAGGCCCAAGCCTGTACCGCTCCTGCCCATGACCTTTTTTGTATAGAACGGCTCGAATATGCGTTGAAGATCTTTTCCCGAGAGGCCTATGCCGTTATCATGAATCGACAAAATGATATAATCCCCATTTTCAATCGTATCATATCCTGCCACTGGCATTTCCAGAGTGCGGTTTTCCGTGGAGATGGTAATAATACCGCCGTTAGGCATGGACTCTGCGGCATTCGTTACCAAGTTTGTTACTGTTTTGAGCAGATGCACCGGGGACCCCATGGTGTTCATGAGATAGGGGTCCAGGTGGATATCCACTTTGATATTCGGATGCATAGAAATGATGCCACCATGCTCTGGACTGTTTAAGTAATCCATGATTATAAGGTTCATGTTTACTACCTGAGAAACAGATACACCTCTCCTTGCAAGGGTAAGGAGATCTTGTACAATGGAGGCTGCCTTTTCACCCGACTTCTTAATGGTTGAAAGGGGTTTTCTCAGACTGCTGTCTTCAGGGATCTCCATGAGGAGTAGATCAGGATAACTTACAAGACCTGAAAGGATATTGTTTAAATCATGCGCAACTCCTCCGGCCAGAAGGCCGATGGCCTCCATCTTCTGCGCCCTCTGGAGCTTTTTCTGGAGATCATTTTTTTCCATCTCCGCTTTTAGTTTTCCTGTAATATCCCTTGCTACACCTTGTGCGCCTAGGGGATTGCCCTGTTCATCAGTGATGAGAGTGTTCTGGTATTCAAACACCCGCTCTTTGCCATCCATTCTCATGATGTTTATACGGCCTTCGCTTCTGCCTTTTTGCATGATATGAGCAAGATAGGTATAAAAGAGGGGTCGATCCTTCTCCGGCATGAGATCCCTGATGTTTGCCTTCAGGGGATATTGAGCATCATCGCCGTACCCCAGTGATCTTTTGAATCCGTTGTTAATCTCGATAATATTCCCTTCCAGATCATGAGTATAAATTGCATCAGGGACATTATCTAATATTCTTTGCAGTTTCTGCTCACTCTTCCTCAAGGCCATTTCTATCCGGGTGCGTTCTTTCACCTCCTTGAGAAGTTTATCGTTGGAAATCTCCAGGTCCAGGTTCTTCTCTTTGAGTCTTGCCTGGGCGGTTTTAAGCAATCGGGCAGTATAGGCCGCCATCGTGGCGATTATAAAAAAGATGGCTGTAATGAGCGTAAGAACGATGACAACTTTCAGATGTGGTTTTTCTTGCCAGAGAACAGCGTTCTGTTGGGGTATAATGTTCAAATACTCGAGAATACCCATTGTATTGAATGCAAGAGAACACATGGCCGCGATGATGAAGGGGTACCTTATGGGTGCTATGACCCCTACGAAGAATATCAGTGCGATGAAAATTGTGGCCAGAAATGAAGCGGCCAGTCCCCCGATGAAATAGATGAAGCAGGTATACGCTGTTATTTCAAGGGCATGGGTTATTAAGAAGATGATCTCATGCAGGATATTCTGCCTCACATGTCTAACGATTAAAAGTAGGGGAATGTTCATTATAGTAAGGAATGCAAGGGCAATGCTGGCGTTTATAAAAGATTGTTGCTCAATAGCCCCGAACCAGTATGCCACAAAGGAGCAAGCCCAGATAATCACACCGGCTGCCGATCTCAGGAAGGCACCCTGGATATGGTTCTTAAGGATACGTCTCGGGTCAGACATAGATATCTTGCAATCCTCCTAAGCTTCTTAACTCATGGTACTTGTGATTTGCCTATACATTTCATTATGCTTCTTGTGATTGCATGTTTCTTTCGAATATTTCTCGTGAAGGTAATCTGCCTATGATGTTTTCTCCTTAAAGTTTATCGTCAAAATATGGCAAATAAATAACGCCATATAATAACATCAATAATTATATTACTCGTGATTACTAAATACACCACCGACAGCTTACCACTTGTAAACATATGCCCGGCACTTACCACTCATCCACCCTCCCGTGATTGAATGCCTGCTTGAAAGTATTCAGCCCTTTCTGGTATTGCCAAAGAGGTGAACTGCCTGCATGTCAGCGAGTTGAACGAGCGCGCCCGGGAGATATTGAGTTCCGCGCTGGGTCCGGATCTCTGGGTTGTGGGCGAGATCCACGGGCTAAAGCACCATGCAAAGTCAGGCCATGTATACTTCGACCTTGTGGAGAAGGCTGCAGGAGGCTCGGACCAGTACATAGCAAAGGTGAGCTGCGCCTTTTTCAGAGGCTCGATTGCCGCCTGGCAGCGCTCGCTAGCAGCCCTTGGTTTAAACAGCTTCGAGATCGCAAACGGAATCGAGGTGAAGCTCCGGGCCAGGGTGGATCTCTTCGTCAAAGAAGGTAGATACCAGCTCATAATCTCTGAGATAGATCCGAGTTATACCTACGGAGCCATTGCCCGCCGCAGGGCACAGACCATAGAGACCCTCCGTGCAGAGGGCCTCATGGAGAAGAACAAGGCCCTGGCGATACCTGCTGCCCCCCTGAATATCGGCCTGGTCACATCAAGAGGGTCCGCAGCCTATCAGGACTTCACGAGCATCATCATGAAAAGCGGTTACGCCTTCCGCATCACGCTTTTTGATGCACACATGCAGGGTGAAACAACAGTGCGCGAAGTTACTAAGGCTATCAAAGCCCTTGAGAAAGAGACGGGTGTGGATACGATCGTCATCATCAGGGGCGGCGGCGCCAAGACCGATCTGTTCGTATTCGATGACATCACCATCTGCCGCGCCATTGCAGGCTGCTCCAAGCCTGTAATAACGGGCATAGGCCATGAAATAGATCTGTCGGTGGCTGACATGGTTGCGCATGCCTACTTCGTCACCCCGACCGATGCTGCCAGGTACTATGTTTCACGGGCGGGAGACATCTGGAGCTTTCTTGAAGCGGCATCCGCATCAGTGAACCTTGCATCCCGCGGTATACTGGACAAATCACTTCAGCACCTGGACATGGTCTCCTCGCGCTTCGCCTATCTTACCCAGAGGCATATCTCCCATGTCCGTACCACACTTGAATCCACTTCTTCCGCATTGCTGAGAAGGGGTTTCAATCTGATCTCGACACACGACAGGCGTCTTATGAATGCCCTTGCAGCCTTCACCCATCAGGCCATGTCATGCATGCATACCCAGGCATCTCTCCTCGACCGTTCAGTCGTTGAAATCACTCTGAATACAACATCCCTGATCAAGCATCTGAATGCCGAACTGGAACACCGCCATACCCTTATGCTCAGGGAAATAGAAGGCGGCATTGCCGAAAGCCTGAAGACCCTGGACCGGTATGAGAAAGACCTGTGCCTCATGAGACCTTCGCTCACCCTCAAGAGGGGCTACAGCATCACCCTGGGTCCGGACGGCAAAGTGCTGCGCGACTCGAATGATGCAGCCAGGGACGACCGCATCATAAGCATGCTAATGATCGGGAAGATCCATTCCGTTGTATACGACAAGGAGCCGTGACAGAGATGAAAAAAGCCAAAGGATATACCGACGTATTGCGCGAACTGGAAGACACGCTGGAGCGGATGAACAAGGGGGAGATCCCCATCGATGAACTGGAAGAGGCCGTAAAGTCCGCAGCCCGGAAGATCCGCTACCTGCGCGAAAAGCTCAAATCCACTGAGGCCGAGATCGTAAAGGTCCTCCGCGAGATCGAAGGCGAGCCTTCCAAGCCGGATGTGGGACAACCCTGAGTGTTATCTCCGCTTCATACGAGGCGGACATGGGTTCGTCGTGCCATGTGCTTCCAGTAGAGATGAGACAATCTAAAGGCAGGCTTTTTCATGTCCTTCATCCACTCGATCAGGGCTTCATCCATCCTGTCCGACTGGACGAAAGCCGAGCGTGTGGCCTCTGCCAAGGCATTGTTCCCGTTATCCCACGCATAGGCCGGCAAGCTTTCCGACCATTGCGCCTCAGCATCCATAATGGACTTCCGGACTGATGGGTAGATGGTTTCATACCGGAGGACCGCGTTGATATGAAAGGCTTCATGCCGCCACCAGTACGACTCTCCGGAGTAATCCGCCTCTCCTCTGCCGGCATCCTCATAAGGCGCCGCTGGCACGAAAGGCTTGTAGGGGGTCAGGCACGGTGCGGAACCGGCGGTTACGAATATCCTGAATTTATCATCAGGGTACAGTTCCACCACCAGGGAACCCGTTGTCTGGGATCTCCTGATCAACGGGTCCGATGCATGCATGCACACATCACGATTGAAGCCTTCAGCAGGTGCATGGCCATGGTGACTTCTCAGCATCCGGAAGATATCGGAGAGCCCGATACTGCCTCTTGAATCGAGAATGGAGGCATCATTCTGCCCTTTCCTGCAGGCGCTCCCGGCGAAAGAGGTCGTTATAGGATCGGTGAAGTGCATGAAATCAGTGCCCCCGGCTAATGATGATTTGTCCCAGTCGGCGGTGATGGTGATACTGTTCGAGATCACAGCGTAATCATTGTTCAGTTTGACGGCGTAATCCCTTCCAACGGTC
>DATKLV010000203.1:0-4902 GCA_035542255.1 Desulfomonilia bacterium
GCCTGTGCATCTCGTTGACCGAATAGGCGACATGATGGTCACGGATATCCTCCACAGCCACCTGCGGTGCATCGGCCCTGAATACCTTTGCCTTAGGAAAGCGTGTTTCCATAACCTGGAATATCTTCATGGCCGGGATACATCCGCCGCCGAAAGACATGACCATATCAGGCTCGGGCAGGCCACCCAGCGGAACGGATGGCCCGTTCATGTCGCCGTGCACATAGCCTACGATGTTGCGCAGGTACCCGCACAGGTCGCGCGAATAGCCCATGCGCTCGGATACCTCGAAGTTTGCGGGCGTCAGTCCGAAAGCCGCGCATACAGGGGACCAGTTCTCGGGAAAGACCGGCTGCAGATCCATGGCATAGAAGATCTCTATGCCGCCGTTCATGGGTGGCATCCAGCCCACGGGTATGCCAGATGCCTTTGCCCGGTGGCACTCAAGGTAATACTCGGCCACGATCCTGGCGAGATCCTTGGCTGTGTTCAGGCGTTTCATGGATTTACGGTTTGCATCCATATCACTGCCCCAGCATGCCGGCAAACGTCTCCAGCCTTGTTGCTACTTGAGCCTCCACGAGACCGGCATCATCCATCTCGATGGCAATGCTCGGGATGCCTGCTTCCTTCAATGCCCCTGATACCATGGGGTGGTCGGCCAGGTGCGGCGCGCAGAACTTCTGGAACAGGAAGACGACCCCCCTCGCATCCGATGCCCTGACGAGATCGAGGAGCCTTGTCACCCTCCTGCCGGGGGTCGATCGGGAGGGACAGGGAAACCGATTCATGATCCTGTCCATGAGGCGCTCCATAGAACTTTCCCCCTGCCCGGCAATAGGAAAGAAGCCGCGCTGACCGGTGCAGAGATCGTCGGCAACAACCTTAAACCCTAAATGTTCGATGAGTGTTAAGACGTGTGCATCTTCTATGACACTGCCGGATATGAGAACCGGCAGACCGCCATCTGAAGGTACGGGGGCACTTGCAAGGTCGTACTTCAGTCCTCTGAGCATGTCCAGATAATCCTCCGGGGGTGTGATGAAGTATGCCTGCACAACATTCAACACTTCCACAGAAGTCAGTGGCTGGTCCCTATAGGCCCGCCTGTCAAAAATCCACGCGAGGATCGATCTGATCTCTTCATAGAGGGCAAGGGAGTTCTCAAGAGACTCAACCGTGTATCGCCCCCCTATCCTTTCCAGTTTTTCCATGAGATCTTCGATGCCTGCACGCAGGAACGTGCGTGCATAGGCATTGTCGTTATAAGGGAGGGGAAGACTGTGGCAGAGCTTAAGACTGAAGTTGTCCTTCCAGATGTTCACCAAACCGCAGGCCACATCGCAGGTGTACCCCTGCACGATGCCGGAGAGGAACGAGAACTCTCCGTTCAGGGCGCCCTCAAGGGAAAGTCTCATGTACGGGCAGATGAAGTTCGGCACCAGTGCATAGGCCTTCTCGGTTTGGGTTGCTCCGCCCCAGATGCGTACAGGCAGGAACCCGAGAGCATGGATGATTTCAACAGGGGTATAGGTGCAGAAGTAACCGATGATCCTGCCTCTCTTGGCTGCGTACTCCCTGAGCCGTTCACCTCTTGAATGAACTGCCTCCAGGAATGGCGACACGGCTGGATGGTGATCCATCTTATCTTACTTATTCAATCGTCCCTTCAGGGCATCCAGCTGTTGCCTCATGCGCGCAGGCAGCCTGTCCCTGAACTGGGCGAAGTGTACTTCAAGGCTCGGGAGCTCAGCCTTCCAGGCATCCACATCGACCTTCAGGAGCTCCTGCAAGCTCTCGGGAGCGATCTTCAGCCCCTTAAGGTCGAGGTCACTCTCATTCGGGAGAAGGCCGATGGCGGTCTCTCGGGCCTGAGCCCTGCCGTCGATGCGCTCGCACATCCACTTCAAGACCCTGCTGTTCTCGCCGAAGCCCGGCCACAGGAATTTGCCTGAAGAGCTCTTCCTGAACCAGTTCACATAGAAGATCCGCGGTGCATTCTTCCCGAGCCTGTCCCCCATGTCCAGCCAGTGCTGGAAGTAGTCGCCCATGTTGTAGCCGCAGAAAGGCTTCATGGCGAAAGGATCACGCCTGAGCGCGCCGATGTCGCCGATATTAGCGGCCGTTGTCTCGGAAGAGGCTGTGGCGCCCAGGAAAACCCCGTGGTCCCAGTTGTAGGCCTCGTTCACGAGCGGAACTACACCGGCCCTCCTGCCGCCGAATATGAATATGTCGATGGGCACGCCCTGCGGCTTTTCCCAGTCGGGGCATATGCAAGGGCATTGAGAGGCGGGAGCGGTGAACCTGGCATTGGCATGGGCGGCGACCTCTTTGCTTGCAGGTGTCCAGTCGCGTCCCTTCCAGTCGATGGCGTGCGCGGGCGGCTCGCCGTCGATGCCCTCCCACCAGATGTCTCCATCGTCCGTAAGGGCGCAGTTGGTGAAGATACAATCTTCATGCAGGGTATCCATGGCCATGGGGTTCGAGCCATAGGAGGTGCCGGGGGCCACGCCGAAGAAGCCGGCCTCGGGGTTGATGGCATAGAGCCTTCTGTCAGGCCCCATCTTCATCCAGGAGATATCATCGCCGATGGTCTCGCACTTCCAACCGGGGATCGTGGGCTGGAGCATGGCCAGGTTCGTCTTGCCGCAGGCCGACGGAAACGCAGCGGCGATGTGGTACTGCCTCCCTTGAGGGTTCGTGAGCCGAAGGATCAGCATGTGCTCGGCCATCCAGCCTTCCCTCTTCGCCATTGCGGATGCGATGCGCAGGGCCAGGCACTTCTTGCCCAACAGGGCATTGCCGCCGTAACCCGATCCGTAGGACCAGATGAGGTTCTCATCCGGGAAATGGCTGATATACTTCTTCTCGATGGGAGCACAGGGCCACAGGTCGTCTTTCTGTCCCGGCTGAAGCGGTGCGCCCACGGAATGGACGCAGGGGATGAATTCACCGTCCTTACCCAGGGCCTCAATCACCTTTGTACCGACCCGGGTCATGATATGCATGTTGCACACGACATACGGGCTGTCCGTGATCTCGATGCCGATCTTGCTGATAGGCGAGCCGATGGGGCCCATGGAAAACGGGATCACATACATGGTCCTGCCCCTCATGCATCCCTTGTACAGTTCTTTCATGGTGTCCTTGAGCTCGGCCGGATCCACCCAGTTGTTGGTGGGACCTGCTTCATTCCTGTCGGGAGTGCTGATGTACGTACGGTCTTCCACCCGGGCCACATCGCTCGGATGTGACCTGAATAGGAAGCTGTTTGAACGTTTCTTCAAGGGAATCGCCATACCGTTTGCCGCCATGCCGGCCATGAGGCGATCGTATTCCGCCTTGCTGCCGTCGCACCAGGAGACCGATTCGGGCATGCACATGTCGGCCGTTTCCGCCACCCATTTCAAAAGCCTTTCGTGTTTGCTGTCTGAACTCATGGATCCATTCCCCCCTAAGAAATCAGCGTAGCCGCATACTATACAGAAGGATGTTCTTTTTATCAAGACTCCTATTGACAGATTATGATATGAAATGTTTACTTCACCCTGTGGACGATTCCCTGCAGGACGCCCTTGCGCTCGCGGCGGCTCCGGGCCCTTTCCGAATCGCAGATCGGCCAGATAAAGAGCATGCCCGCAACAAAGCCTCCCACATGCGCCCAGAAGGCCACACCGCCGGAGGCAGCACCGAGTGAGAAGAAGCCTCCCATGAGCTGGAGCAGAAACCAGTACCCAAGCATGAAAAATGCCGGAACCACGATGCGGGTGAAGAAAATCCCGAGGAAGATCAGCATGTGCACCGGGGCGCGGGGAAACAGAATGATATATGCCCCCATGACACCGCTGATGGCGCCCGATGCACCGACCATGGGCACTGCACTGGACGGGTTCGCAATCATCTGGACCAGCACTGCGGCAAGCCCGCATCCGAGGTAGAACACCAGGAACCGGACAGATCCCATGGAGTCTTCGACATTGTCTCCAAAGATATAGAGGAACCACATATTGCCGATGATGTGCAGCCAGCCGCCGTGCATGAACATATGGGTAAAGACGGTATACCAGTTGTGGGATCCCTCAACCACACAGGACATGCCGGGTCCGAGAGGGACCACAGTGCCCGGCGGGACTATACCCAAGAGCTCTCCGGGAATGACCCCGAATCTGCACAGCGACATGGGAAGCTGCGGGTACATGCCTAAACCTTGAAGAAAAATCCAGGCTGCGACGTTCAAACCGATGATGATGAACGTCATCCACGCCGTACTCAGTGTCGGGTTGTCATCGCGGATCGGAAACATTTAAGCCTCACCTCACCAGGGTGTCGACGTGTAGAATGTGTTGGCCATCTCAACAAACCCCCTCGGGGTCGGTGCCCTCTCTCCGTCTAAAAATATACCGATCTGCTTCAGATGCTCCACGGATTTCATATACATTTCGTCTTTACACCCCCGCTGTCTGTGGAGGAAAACAGCCTTGAGCACGACCGTATCGGTCACGACCCGCCTGATCTCCTCATCTTCCCTCAAACCGTCTATCTCAGCATCGATAATGTCCTGATATACGGAAGCGAATTGCAGGGCCGGCCCGTCTTCCGGATCGATATTAAACAATGTCCAGGTAACGGCACGGGCAAGTGCCGATACTATCTCGGAGGGAAACCGCTGCCTGTATCGATTGTTGAGTCTACCGTAGACCCCTGCCATAATCTGCTTCTCCGCCAGCAACAGATCCGATGATGTAGGTGCTTTCATGAAGTGTATCCCCTTACATGAAAAAAATCAATCGCGCCACACCATACATCATGGTGAGCCGATTGTGAAGAGGTCGGAATTACAATTCAATACATTCAGGCAAGACAGCTTGATGTTCATCAACAGGGGGAAAGATCATTTCTAAT
>DATKLV010000204.1:0-7425 GCA_035542255.1 Desulfomonilia bacterium
ATGCAATACTTTCTGAGCTGAAAATCCATATAGGCAAGTCACATAGTCACTTCTCCCAAATGAGCAGAGTTTTCCAGCAGCATCGCCTTGAGCTTTCAAAGATATCATCCAATATCGATTCCTTCAAATTACATGTGCTCAACCTGAGTATGTTGGGATTTCTCACGCAAGTGGAAAATGCACATATCTATAGTCAGAATACAGGATTCGCAACCTTGACTGATGATGTGAGGAATCTATCTGAGATGATCAAGAAGAACTCGTTCCACATCAACGAGGTGTCGGATGATGTCCAGTCATTCGTTTCCCATGCACTGTCCAAGATCACGGATTTTGAAAGGTCTCAGAGCGAGAATGCAAGGATTGCACTGGAAAAGGCGGTGGTAAACCATAACTCACTTTCAATTAAACTGACGGGTGCATCAGAGTCGGCCAAACTCGTCGAGCAGATAAGCAAGGATATAGCCACCAGCATCGGGAACATCGTCATCTCCATGCAGTTTCACGATATTACTCGCCAGCAGATCGATCATGTGAAAGAAGTGCTCGACCATCTCGGTTCAGAAATCAGTCAGGATCAATATTCAAACAGTGAAAAGGCAGCCATGGTGAGGGATATCCTTAAACTCCAGCATGCACAGTTAAGACAGTCCTATGAGGAGCTGGCCAATGCGGTCTTCAAGGTTGTTGCGAGCCTGCAGAACATCACCAAGAGCGTAAGTGACATCCACCTGGAGACCCAAGATGTGGCATGGGCTTCTGACACGCAAGGAGAGTCATTCATGGAGGGAATCGATAACGGCATCACCTCGGTCATATCGTACATAAAGGTTATTGCCGATGAGCACGCAAAGCTCTCCGAGACAGTAAATACCGCCAGTGAGATGGTCTCTGAAATGTCGGTCTTTGTTAAGGACATAGAAACGTTGGGGTTGAACCTCCAGCTTATTGCACTGAACGCACGGATCAAGGCAGCACACCTGGGATCGGAAGGCGCCATGCTCGACACCATCTCGGGCAGTATCTACGAACTCTCCAAAAATGCACGCGAAGACACAAAAGACTTGAGCAAAGTACTGGCAACCCTTGTGGATCTGTCTGTTCGCTTCAAAGAAGAAATGCTGCTCATGCAGGACAAGCAATCAGAGGCCATAAGCCTCATGGTGGACAAACTCAAAGAACTGATCAAATCACTGCGCTGCATCAATGATGAGGTGCATAAAATACTCACTGATATGAACCATCTCGGTGGATCGCTTCTCGTGGACCTCCAGAACACCGTAGATGGTATAACCGTTCACGAGAAAGTGGAAAATGTCCTTAAAAAGGTGTTGAAGACAATAGAAGATACCCATGAGAGCGCAAGGCTTGTCTGTCCCACCGGGTTTGAAACGGCAACGTCATCATTCTTGTCTCATTTCAACAGACTCTACACCATGAAAAGTGAACGGGACATCCATGAAAAACACCTGGAGCAGGGTCCTCAGGGCCAAGAATCGGATAAATCGCGCACTGGTGAAGATCATTGGGAAAACTTGGAACTTTTTCAATGAGGATAATTCTTATATATGGATTCCACTTGATTTCGCGAATGCTACCCCTTTGGCAACCAATGCCCCAAGTGCCTGAGAAACACTTCCGGGAGGAGACCCCACGGGCTTGGCAAGATCAATCAACACTACTGCTTCATATCCAAGTTCAGATCCGTCGCCTGCAGTAAAAAACACACAGTAATCCAGAGCCAGCCCACATACAAAGATCCTCTTCACCTTCCTTGCCTTAAGGTATCCATCAAGACCGGTCGCTGTCGTTCCGTCGTTTTCAAGAAAGCCCGAGTAGCTGTCTACGTCTTGGTGAAACCCTTTGCGGATTATTGCCTGCGCCAACTTCACATCCAGCAAATGATGGAAATCAGCCCCCGGTGTCCCCTGAACGCAATGATCCGGCCAGAGAACCGGACCGATGCCGGGATCCGAATGCGGATCAAAGGGTTTTTTCCCTGCATGGGACGAGGCAAAAGAGCGATGTCCTATCGGATGCCAGTCCTGCGTCAGGACAATCGGCATTGCAGAGCCGGAGAATACCTTCATGGTAGAGTTCACTCCCGGGACAAGAGAATCTCCTTCGGCTACCGGGAGCGCTCCGCCAGGCATGAAGTCATTCTGCATATCTACAACAATAAGGCAATCGCCTCTTTGAAGATAGAGCTTTTCGGCAAGCTTGAGGTCCGTAATATCCATGGAACTCACCCCCAAAGATGATTTTCAGGCATTCTGATCAACGCCATAACACCTAATTAAGGAATAGGCGTACCCGGTGCAAGCATCTATCTTTATGCAACCAGAGAAGAGAGAGGATTAACCATCCTGTGAAGAATAACCATCATATCTCCCATGTGCCTTTTTCAGAGTACAGATAACCTTATGCGGGCTACGCTATGGTTCAAGGACCATAGAATCCATAAAATTATGGTTAACAGACCAGTGCCATATTATGGTTTGATTGTCATACATATTGATTTGGTTTTCTTGATCATTGTTATCATTTGATATTTCTTTTAATCAATCCTCAATATACCGGCCCTTGATCCTGGCATGGAAATGGCAATCCTTTATATAGCGGAAAGAACAACAGCAAGACAAGAAAGGAGCTATCCATGCAACCTGCACGCAAACTCGAGACTTGCTCATGCGGCATCCATACGGAGACAGCCTGCACAGGATGCGGGACCCTGGTATGCAGACACTGCAGCTCTCAGGAAATCACCACCCATGACCCAAAGAATATAACTATCACTTTCTACTGCCCCGAGTGTAAGGAAAACCCCAAAAAGAATCCCTGGGGAACGCTTTACTGGGAAAATCTGTCCGCCCTGTACAATTGATGACAGCAGGCATGGGGAGCAAATCCCCATCTGTCCGCGAGGCACAGCATGAGGCGCCCAGCACGAGGAACTACAGGATCATACACCGGAGAGGGATTTACATCACGATCGCGCCCACAACCACGATGAGCTGGTGGCAACTTATCACACCTGACAGCATACTCTATGAAACGTTGCCATCGGCTCGCCTCGCAGCTATAAAACACGAGCAAAGATCAAGCAGGATTCAGACACCAGATCAAGTTCATCCTTGACAGTCCATTTGATTTACCACTCAAGACATGATGCCCCGTGATAGTTACGGAACTCTTTCCCTCTTCTTGGTGAGATGGTATTTCTCCACCTTCAGATAGAACGTCTTATAGTTCAGACCAGATTCCCGGGCGGCCTCGGCAATGACTCCTCCATGCTTTTCCAGCAGATGGGCAAGATACTTCCTTTCAAACTGTTCCAGCAGCGTCTGTTTGATGGAATGATAATCATTCCCCTCACCGGCATCCACCCAGATGGTCGGCTCCTCTCTCATGGAGACAGGCGACGATGCCTGTGTGCGGCTAGCCACATTACTGAGCTCCGGAAATCCGTTGATGAGCTCAGAGCGTGTATAGACCATGGCATGCTGGATGATGTTCTCCAACTCTCGGACATTTCCCGGCCAGGCATAGGCTGTAAGCTGGTCCATGGCCTTACGTGAGATCCCCTTCACCATGGAGTTGAGCTTCTTTGCATTTTTGGAAATAAAATGACCTGCCAGGAGCGAGATATCTTCCTTGCGTTCACGAAGAGGCGGTACAATGATGGGCAAGACACTGATACGATAGTAGAGATCCTCCCTGAAGAGCTCTTTTCTGATCATATCCTGGATGGGACGGTTCGTGGCGCAGATCACCCTGAAGTCGAGATCGATCTCCCGATTGCTGCCGAGTCGGGTTATCTTGTGGTCTTCGATGACGCGCAGGATCTTGGCCTGAAGGTCCAGGGGGATGTCACCGATCTCATCGAGAAAAAGCGTGCCGGTATGGGCTTTTTCGAATTTGCCGATCCTCTGGCTGATCGCTCCGCTGAAGGCCCCTTTCTCATGTCCGAAAAACTCCGACTCAAGGAGATTTTCCGGGATGGCTGCACAGTTGATTACCACAAAGGGCTTTGCCCTCCGATCGCTCCTCGAGTGGATGGATCTGGCAATAAGCTCCTTGCCGGTACCCGTCTCACCCAGAATAAGCACGGTAAGATCGGTTTCGGCGGCTGTGAGGATCTGTTCATAAAGCCTTTGCATCTTCGGGTGGGAACCCACGAGCTGGTCCAGGCCCTCGGTGTGCTGCTGGATCTGTCCCTTGAGTTCGATGTTCTCCCTGAGGATCTCATGCTGTCTGAGCATCTTGGTGAGCGATATTTCGAGCGTATCCATATTGAAGGGCTTCTCCAGAAAGTCGTACGCCCCGTATTTCATGGCCTCAACGGCCCCGGATATGCTGCCGAAAGCGGTAATGACTACTACATAGGTTGAAGGATATCGATTATGGATCTCCTTGAGCAGGCTGTATCCGTCCATATTCGGCATCTTGATGTCGGTGATCACTATGTCGTGCTGATTCTTCTCAATCTTCCTCAGGGCCTCAATACCGTCGGAAGCGGTATCTATCTGGAGGGCGAGGCTCGATTGCTCAAGGGCATCTTTCAACTGCTCAAGAAAGACCTCTTCATCATCGACGAGCAGGATCTTTTTTTTGTCTTCCACGCCTATCCTCTTTTTTAGGCTGACCATGAGCTGATGCCGCTTCCCTGTTCGATATCCGCATGGAACCGTCCTGACCATGGGGGAGTCTGATGGTGAATGCAGAGCCCTGCGCAAAGCCGCTGGAGGCCTCAACCTCGCCCCGGTGCATATCAATGACCTTCCTCACCAGGGCAAGCCCGAGTCCGGTGCCTTTGGCCTTCTTAGTGAAAAAGGGCTGGAATATACGCTCCAAGTCTTCCTTTGCGATGCCGCAACCCGTGTCTTTTATACGGATCTCACTGGCATCACAGGTAAAAGTTTCTTTACCTCTTCTAAAGGTATACTGAGGAACCATGATTGTGGAGATGTTCAAAGATCCTCCGTGCGGCATAGCGTCCAGCGCGTTTGCAATGATATTCTCAAAGACCTGCCGGAGCTGGATACCGTCGACGATCACCATGTCTGCTTCAGAGTCATAGGAAACCTGTACTTTGACTTCCTTCTGATCGAAGGTATCCTTGAGGTTGAACAGCAGCCCATCGATGATGTTGCTGATGCGGTGCGGTCTGGGTCTGAGCTCACCCGATCGTGTCCATTCAAGGATCTGGGTGACAAATTTCTCCAGGTTGTCCACCCCGTGCTTTACGCCATCAAGCTGTCTTCGCTGTCTTTCATCCACACTGAGAGAAGCCGACAACAACTCGACACCTGTCTTGATCTTCTGGAGGGGATTTCTCACCTCATGAGCCACATGCGCGGACATCTCGCCCAAAATGGCCATTTTCCTGGCCTGCTCCAACTCTCTCTGCATCTGTTTGACTTCAGTGATGTCCATGATGGAAACGATGCTCTGCCGGGTACCGGGTATCATACCGATGGTGAGAAAGGATTCCTTGGTTGTGCCCGCCTTATCCACAAACCGGAACTCGTACTGCGACGGCACATCTTTATCACCCTGTCTCCTTGCCTTGTGATACACCTTCATGCGATCGATATCATCGGGGTGTACCACATCGGTCCAATGCATCTTGCCCTCTATCTCCTCCTTGGTGTATCCGCTGAGCTTCTCCAACTGGTTATTCGCAAAGATGATGGTATAATCTTCATCAAGGATCATCATGGCGGTGCCGGTATGCTCCACGGTAGTGCGATACTTGGCCTCGCTGGCACGAAGTGCCTTCTGGGCTTCCCTCTTCTGGGTAATGTCCCGTATGACATTCTGGGTGGCAGGTCTTCCCTCATACTCAATGACGGAAGGGGTTATCTCAAAGGCACGCCATTGAGAGTCTTTACTGCAAAGAGCGATCTCATACTGCTCAGGGACTTTCTCACCCCGGATACGCTTATCATAACGCACTTCTATCATCTGAGCCAGCTCAGGTCTTACAATATCTTTCAGACCCATACCGGGTGTCTCATCCTCGGTATACCCCAAGAGATCCCTGAAAGCAGGATTAGTATACTTGAAAAAATGATCCTGGTAGACGAAGATCCCGTCCTGTGTTTTCTCCACCAGTATACGATATTTCTGCTCCGACTCTCTGAGCTTGTCCTGGACCTTCTTCAGCGGTCTGAGGTCTCTGAAGACACTTATGGCGGCAACCGGCTTCCCTTCGGAATACAAGTAAGACACGGAAATCGATATGGGAATAAGCGTACCATCCTTGTGATAGACCGAGGTCTCCTCACTGACGACCCATCGTGGATTTTCCTCAGTCCCCTCATCCAGGATAGCCATGATACGTTCACGCTCGCCTTCCACCATGAACTGGGCAATGTTTGTTTTATAACTGAGCATATCCTCGGCGCTATACCCGGTGATCTCCTCGGCAGCTTTGTTGAAGATTAAAGCCTTGCCCTTCAGGTCCGAGGCAACGATGGCGTCGCTGGAACTTGCTATGAGGCCGGCAAGGAACTTGTTTGTAGATTCCAGGCTCTGCTCCATCCCCTTGCGCCTCGTGATGTCACGGGCGATGTTCAGTGTGGCGGGGATGCCCCCTGCCAGGGTGATCGCGGAGGTGGACAGGGAGATGATCCGCTCCTGGCCGTTCCTGGTCTGCAAGATCACATCCATGCGACGAGGGCGGACTTCCTTGCCCTTTATCAACAGATCATGGCGATGTTCCATGAGGGCGGAGGAGCTTTCATGGAGTACATCCGCAAAACCCATATTCTCGAGTTCATCTGCAGAGTAACCGAGCATGCGTTCGAAAGCGGGGTTTACATAGAAGAACCGGTGGCCCTGATAGACGAATATTCCTTCATATGCCACCTCCACCATGTTCTGGAAGATAGCCTTGGTGATCTTCTTCGCGTTGAGATGTGCGGCGTCATGGGCATGCATATATATGAGAAATACACGATGCCGCCGGGTCTATCAATATAAAGATGGATGTGATTACAGGTTATGCCTTGAACTTGCCGAAGTCCTCAGGGTTCATCTTCTCGAGGATCTCTTTGAGTTTCTCCGTATCCTGTTCGAAGCCGACCATCACCTTGCCGGAAGTTGTCTTTGAGTCCAGGCGAATGGCATCCTTGATAACATGATTTGCCACAAAGACGGGGGATTTGGATCTCAAGGCAATGGCTATTGCATCAGAAGGGCGGGCATCAATGGTGAAGCGGGCATCGCCCAGAACAATAGTGATGAGGGCATAGAAAACATTGTCTCTGATATCCACCACCTCGATCTTTTCTATGGTTGCTCCCAATGTCTCGATGAATGATTTGAAAAGATCGTGGGTCATGGGTCTTGAATACTGCACTCCTTCCAACGCTGCAGCTATTGCGCTTGCTTCCATGATTCCGATCCATATGGGGAGGA
>DATKLV010000205.1:0-6028 GCA_035542255.1 Desulfomonilia bacterium
CCTGAGCACGGTCCCTGGCAGGATGCTCAGGGGATAGAGGCTCAACTCATCACAGAGATCTCCCGCGAGCACGAAGTCCACGGAGTTCTTCACATTATCGAGGGTATCGCCCGGCAGCCCCACCATGATGTCCGTCATGACCTTGACCCCGGAGGAACGCAGCATCTTGACGCCGCGGATGAATGCCTCTCTGTCGAACCGTCGGCCGACATTGCGCAATGCCTTTTCATTGGTGCTCTGGAGCCCGATCTCCACATGGGCAAGCCCGGCCTTGAGCAGGGCATCGACGATCTTCGGGTCAAGGTCTTCGGCATTCAGCTCGCAGCTGAAACGGAGTGTCTCCGATCGTTCGGAGGCGAATGCTTCCAGGAGGGAAGAGAGATCCTTCCTCCTGGTGAAGCAGGGGTCGATGAGAGTCACCTCGCCCAGTCCCTCTGAGATCGCCCAGGACAGCTCATCCCTGACCCTGTCTATGGCGAATGTACGCACGGAAGGCGAGCTCTTGTGGTAGTAGCAGTAGGTGCACTGCATGGGACAGCCGCGAACGGTCTCCATGAGCATGTTGCGGTTCAGGGAAGGACCGACGATGCCCGTCAGGTAGGGAGACGGTATGCGGCCCAGATCCCTGATCGTGCCGCGCCGCCCGGCGGGCAGCATATTCCTGCCGCTGCGGACCATGAGGCCCTGGATCTCATGCATATCCTCACGCCCATCGGCAACCGATCGGATCAGGTCCGTAAAGGTTTCCTCACCCTCTCCCACGATGCTGAAGTGGAAGGATTCATGGCTCAACAAAAAATCGTTGTCAGGGGTGACCTCGGGTCCGCCCAGCACGATCAGACATCTCTCCAGGCGCTGCCTGACCAGGCTGCAGAGATACAAGGTGCGGTGAATGTTCCACACATAGCAGCCGAACCCCACCATGTCGGGCCGGACTTCTTCGAGCCAACGGAGGATGGCGGCATCACCGCCCAGGTTTACGATGTCCGACGGACAGACAATGAAATCCGCAGGCGCGCTCATCGCCGATGCATAAGACACAAGATAGCCGGCAGCCAGGGGGATATTCTCGAGCGAATAGACATAATCATGCGATTGAAGCGGCAGCTGTATGAGCGCGACCTTCACAAAATCCTCCGAGGGCCTCCCAGGAAAAAGGGGAACCGCTGTTTTATCCGGATGATGGTTGCCTCACCTCACTTGCTGATCTTCGTGAACTTCGCACCCTCGAGGGTGAGATTGAGCATGAGACCTTTCTGGTCGATTATGAAACCTACGATGGGCTCCTGGTACGTTGTTGAATCTATAGTCTGGCCTACACCGACATCCGCAACCGCGACAGAGCCGTCAACGCCTGCCTTCCAGCCTTCACTCTTGCGGAACTTGTCCAGGGCATCCTGCTGGAGGAACACGAGGATAACCGTCTTAATCTGGGCTCCAAGCTGCGGACCCAAGGAACCTGCGGTAATATTATAATAGTCTACTGTTTTCCCGTCGATCCGCAGCGCCCCTTCGCCATACTCACCCCCAAGCCAGAAGAAGCCGGCCTTGTAGACTTTGGGGAAAACGAGGACTCCCTTTGATGCCTGGAGGAATACCTTGGCGCCCTTGACCTCCTTTGAAAAATTATCCAGGGATACATCCACGCTCAAGTCAATCTCCTTGGCCGTATCGGCCCCAGCAAAAGACGGGAACAGGAGTGTTGCAAGCAAGACTCCAAAAATACCAGAGAAAATTCCCGGGTTCCTCATAGTAAATACTCCTTTCATAGCGGCCCTTTACGGGGATCGCCGGTCTTGGATTCAAATCAAGCCCGGGCGCACAGCCCGGTCACGCCCCCCTATATCATGAGAGTGACGGAAGGTGAACCACCTTTATTGACAAGGGATAGAAGTATGTCCGGCCGGCCTACTGATAACTGTGCAGGCCCGGCAGATAGTTCACCCCGAAATAGGTAAAGAGCACGCTTGCAAGCCCGAAGACGGTCATGAATGCGACGCGCCTGCTCACTGAGCCGTCGCGGATACGAACGTGTATGGCTGCGGCATAGATGAGCCAGGTGATGAGAGCCCAGGTCTCTTTTGGGTCCCAGCCCCAGTACCTCCCCCAGGCATAGTGTGCCCACACGGACCCTGTAACGATGCCGAACGTGAACAGGATAAACCCTGTCTTGAGGCTCTTTTCGAGCATATCACCGATGGATCCCCGGTTCTCTTGTGAACCCTTTACCATCAGAAAGACGATCCCGAATGAAGATGCCATGAAAAACGCCGCATACCCCAGGAAGCAGGTGACCACATGGATGATGAGCCAGTTGCTCTTGAGTGCCGGGATCAGGGGCTGTATCCTGGTATCAATCGTGGGAGAGAAGGATGCATAGGCCATGAGCAGCGAGGCAACCGGCATCGCGAAAACGCCGATGAGGCCCTTGGCATCCTTCCAGGCATAGAGCAGATACAGCAAGGCCACTGCCCAGGAGAAGAAGACCAGGGATTCGAAGAAGTTCGACAGCGGGGCATGGCCTATCCCTGCCTGGTGCGACTCGAACCAGCGAAGGGCAATCCCCGCGGTTTGGAAGATAAAGCCTGTTATGACGATCATCCTTCCGGAGCGGGCCCAGGTTCCCTTGCCCGAAACCTCTGCCATGAGAAACACCAGGAAAGAGGCAAGGTAGATGAAGGTGACCGAGGCGAGGACCGTGGTGTTCATGATCGTACCTCCAGAGAACTGTCTTCCTGCTCCAGGATATACTTCTCGGGTGCTGCAGGCTTGCCGTTCTTCATCCGGGCGATTTTCACGACCAGACCTGAAGGCGCCTCAGTGGCGGTGATTAAGACGCGTTCATGGACAACCATGAAGGAGATGATGATGCCTATGAGAAAGAGCATGGAACCGAGCCCGACGAACACAATCCCGGGATCGCGGTTTATGCCCAGCACCGTTGCGTAGCTGTTGGTAACCCCTTCGAGTGAGAAGGTATACGGGGTTACGAGCGAAGGGTTCAATTGGGGCATCTTTTCAACCAAGCCCGGGTGCGCTGCCGCGATGCTATTGAACTCCTTGAATATCCACAGCTCCTTTGGGGCGTCAGGGGTCTCGATGACGAGATGGACACAGGGGCCCATGCGCATGAGGTCTTCAGCTACCTTGTCGACCCTGACGTTGTACCCCGTGTCCTTCAATCGGATAATCAAACCCTCTGCCGCCCTGAACCGGGAAGTCCCGGAAGGCGTGCCGACCTTCAAGGCGGCCACGGGGTTCTGGTTGAACCCGCTCTGCGAGAACAGGATACCGCCATGGCTCGCCGGGTGATTGACAAGCACGGATGTGTGCATGGATAAGTCGTTGTCTTGGACGAAGGTGAGTTCGGAGCGATATTCACTGGGCATGCCGTTTTCGTAGTAATCTATCTTGAAGTCTTCACACTTGATACGAAAAGGCAGATGCATGATCGAACCGTTTGCCAGCGTGACGGTATTTGACTCCTGTCCGACAGGGATCTCGATGGTGCCCTTATAGCCGAGGAAACCCAGGCCCGCGCCGAGCAATATCAGGATGATGCCTGCGTGCACGATGAACGGTGCATAGACACGGACCCTGCCATTCTCTCCCATGATGACGGGATCTCCACCATCCTCGTATTGGACTGTCTTATGGGTGCCTGCGAGAATGACCTTGAAATCGGAGCAGACCTTCTCAGGGATGTCGGCTGTCCGCATGGTTATTTCATGGAGGCCGGCCCTGGGCAGGGGAGGCTCTGCGCGATACCTCTCGAGAGTCCTCCTCCACAGGTACATGCACGCAGCTGCATTCAACCCGAGTATGATCGTGGGGACAAGGAACCAGAGGGAGTGGAATACGTCCTTCAGGCTCAATAAGCCTGCGACATGGGTCGCCATTGATACATCTGCCGTTGCTTGAACGGGCAGCTGGGGTATGACGGTGCCCAGTATGCACATGAAGACAAGCCAGAGCAGGAGCCCAATGGTGAGTCTCAACGACGACAGGCCTTTAAGCAGCCTCATATGCCATAACAACCTAGTGCCCATATTTTTTAGATCCCAGCATTCACTCTGTGTACTATTCGTCTTTGATTCCATACTATCACAATAGCGAAGATTATATTCAGGAATATTCAGTAGGGACGGGGTGTCATTCTTTTCATATGATCAATGGTTTATAAGGGTATGTAAAACCGGTCATTTATCGTAGAAACCTATTGTCCTGTTATCAATATGAGATGTATTTCTTGTTGTTTTCTGGAGTGGAATAGCTTTACTATTATTAGACTGGTGCTGTTTCAGTATCCGCGTATTGTTACCGAACAGGAGTCATATGTTCCATTTTCGCTTCATACTTATATTCTTTGCGGCATATGCATTAATGCCGACGTTTGCATTTTGTGATGATTCTTATGAATCCGACTCCCAGGTGTGGAAGGTAGGTCAGCGGCGGTGGACAATTCAAGACGAGTATAATTATGGTAAGTGGGTAGAAAAGAATATTACGGATGATTTTTTTATTCGCCATGAAATTTCCGTGGACTGCGCCGATGTTCCCTATGCAGCCCGATGGATTTATGCACGCATTTCACATCTGCCGGCGGCTGCTACGACAGGTGAGAATCGGTTGATCGGGCACTGGTCAAAGGATTGGAAGCATATACCGACCGATGAGAGCTGGGAAAAGGACCGCCGCTTTCGGACTGCACTGTTGTATATGCTTAACAACACATCGACGCGAACCCTGCCCTCCGATACTTACCCTATACGCATTGCATCAGACTCCGTGACACCAGGAACCATCTTCCTCATCCCAGGAGATCATACGGTTATCGTGAGCCATCTCGTCATGGATGGAAGCACTGCCCATCCTGTCCAGACGATTGAAGCCAACTTGCCGACAAGAATCCAGAAACTGCACCTCAGGAATATCATGATGCCTGATCCGGGCTGTGACCGCACTTCAGGTTTTAGAAAATTCCGATGGCCGATAAAGACAGACAACCAATGGCAGTATCTTCCCGTGAAGGAGCATCCCTTCCATTCCGAGGAACAGTATTCACCAGCTTTCACTCAGGGATGCACAGACTATCTCGAAGCAGTAGCAAGGCGGATCGACCCTAAAGTCTATGACCCAAATGAAAAGGTGGAAAAAATAATTGATATTCTCACTTGCCGGTTAAATGAGAGAATACCTGTCGTTCTCAACGCTAATAAGAAATGTCATGGAATCAAATATCCGAAGGGCTCACGACTTTGGGAAATTTACAGCACGCCTGACCGGGATGAATATATTGGTGTCATGATCTACCATCTTGAAAAAATCATCAAAGAGAATCATCTGGACCGGGACGCCATTCTCGATAAAATGGCGAAGATTCCCCTGCAGATCAATAATGACCGGGTAATTACTTTGCAGTACGTATTTGAGAATTTCAAGTGGATATCCTCGGAACCAGACGCTACGATCGAGGCCCGCTGGGGACTGGACAAATGCGGCATTATAGCCGGCCATCTAAAGAGGGCGAAGGAATCCATTTCTTTTATAAAAAAGAGATACGGCAAGAACGATCCGGATTTTGCCGAACGCGCCATATTGACGCAACAGAAGATCGTAGACGAGATGACCAGGGAAAGCCGTAATAACAACTGCGCGACATCCTACCGATATTCAAGGCTGGAGATAAGATACGGCACCAGTTGTTCGGGCAAGTGAAGGCTTTCTCTCAGCGAAGCCCTGTCGATATACCCATACCTTCCTGCCGTACGTTTGGTAAACATCCGATGCAAAGGAGGGCATGCACCATGAGTTCCTGAAATCGGGCATTAGCAATTTCTCCCGCATACCCGCTTTAAAATAATAATGCTTATTACATGTTATCAACAAGATATGTACTCCCTGTTGTTTTCCGGAATGAGATTCCCTAACTATTGTTAGGCTGGTGCTTTAAGCATCCGCGGTGCTTTATCAAACAGGAGGCATGATGTTTTCTTTTCGCTTCATAGTTATATTCGTTGCGGCATAT
>DATKLV010000206.1:0-2733 GCA_035542255.1 Desulfomonilia bacterium
TCATATACTCACAGCCGTGGAACCGGCAGCCACACCCTTTCAAGGTCGTCAACACCTGGGCCGATATCGCCGGGCTCATCGACTGGAACGGGCACCCAGGAAAGAATCCTTACCTTTAGTCGATGATCCGTTCCGGACGTAACAAGACCGGTCAGGAGATAAAACAATTCCTGGAAAAACCATGATTTCCGTGATAATGTCGTCAAGGTTTATGGGGGAGCAGCCATGAAGAATGATTGGAATTATCTCTATTCCAAGACCGTTTTCAAGAACCGGCTTGTGAATGTGCGCCAGGACAAGTACCACTTCCTGCCCAATGACATCATCAAGGACTTCACGGTCTTCGAACTCGGCGACTGGGTGAACATCATCCCCATCACCAAAGACGGCCTTGTAGTCACGATCCGCCAGTACCGCCACGGGGTCAGGCGTGATACCCTGGAGATACCCGGAGGCCTCATCTCGGAGGATGATTCCGGCCCCATGGAGGCGGCGGTGCGCGAAATGACCGAGGAGACAGGCTATGTCAGCACCGATGTGGTGCACATCGGCACGGTTGAGCCTAACCCGGCCCTGCAGACCAACCGGTGCTATTCCTACCTTGCGAGAAACTGTACTGCAGTATCACCCCAGATGCTCGACCCCACGGAGGCCATCAAGGTTGAGCTCGTCAGGAAGGAAGACGTCTACAGGATGGTACGGGAGCAGAAGATCACGCACGGCCTGGTGGTGGCCGCATTCGCCCACCTGCTCATCTATGAGGCGAACAGGAACAAACGTAAGATCTGAACCTGTTTAATGCACTATCAGGCCTTGTTCTACAGGTTTATTTCAGTGCTCCTATAGATTATCCAAGATACCTCTGATTTTTTTTGATAGTTCACGCAATGTGAAAGGTTTCTGGATAAAGCTTTTGCACCCGCTTTGCAAGATATCTTCTGCCTGGCTGTCGAGGCTGTACCCGCTCGAGAGGAGTACGCACACTGAAGGGTTGATAAGACGCAGCATATCAAAGGTATCTTTCCCGCTAAAATCGGGCATGATCATGTCGAGGATCACAAGGTCTATCTTATTCCAGTCTTTTTCATAAATCTGTAAACCCTGCATCCCGCCGGTTGCAATTATCACCTTGTAGCCAAGACTCTCAAGCATCCTGGAACTTATATCAAGGATCATTTCTTCATCATCGATGAGCAGGATGGTTTCCTGCCCCGTCTGAACTTCACCCTCCGGCCTGTGTTCTTCCTCAACCTCTTTATCCGAAGCAGGGAGACAGATGATGAAGGATGTGCCGAGGTTCTTTTCGCTCTCTACATTAATAAATCCACCATGATTCTTGACAATGCCGTATACCGATGCCAGACCGAGTCCTGTCCCCCGCCCCCTTTCCTTGGTAGTGAAGAAGGGCTCGAAGATGCGTTCCTTTGTCGCCTCATCCATTCCAATGCCGGTATCGGTGACCTCAACCTTTACGAATCTTCCCGGCTTAATATCATATGGAATTACCTCCGTCTCGCCGAGTTCGACATTCTCAGCCGAGAGATACAGGTCTCCGCCGCCTGTCATGGCCTGCCAGGCATTCACATACAGGTTGAGGAGCACCTGCTCCATCTGTCCCTGGTCCACTTCCACGGCCCAGAGGTCTTCCTGGGATTTGTAGTGTATGCGGATCTCTTTTTTGGTCTGGCCGAACATATCAGAGCTTTTCCGTATGAATTCTCCAAGATGGGTGGGCTTTATCTCATATTTCCCACCCCTTGCAAACCCCAGCAGCTGCTTCGTGAGGTCAGAGCCTCGTTGCACATATTCCTCGATGTTTTTCAATCGCTCCCGGGTTGGATTGTTCTCATTCATTCTCATGAGAGCCAATGATACATTCCCGAGTATCCCCGTGAGAAGGTTGTTGAAGTCATGCGCAATGCCGCCTGCCAGTGTCCCGATTGACTCCATTCTCTGGGCTTGTGCAAACTGAGTCTCGATCTTCTTCTTTTCCTCTTCCGCCTGTTTGCGCTCAGTGATGTCACGCGTTATTCCCAGAAACCCAGTGAAGATATTTTTCTCATCCCGTAAAGGTGAGAAGGTGGATTCCGTCCAGATGGTAGAACCGTCCTTGCATCTCTCTTCCAGCTCCATGACGCGGGTTCTCTGAAGGTCCTTTGTTTCTCTTGCTTCGATCTCCAATTCTTCCAGGAAAGCCTTCATGGCGACTTCAAGAGAGGCCGGCGCCAGTGCATCTGCTGGTGTTTGGGACATGGCCTCTTCAACAGTAAAGCCACGTATTCGTTTTATCGAGGGGCTTATGTAGGTGAAGCGTAAATTGGTATCCATGGTGAAGATAATGTCGTGGGCGTTCTCAGCCAAAAGACGGTAACGGGTCTCGCTGTCCTCGAGGGCATCTTCCGCTCTTTTGCGCTCGGTGATGTCCATGAGAGAGGCGACACTCTCCTTGGTCCCGGGAATGACCGCTACGCTCAGGAAGATGTATCTCGTCTCCCCGTGTCGATTGATGAACCGGAACTCATAAGACTCGGGGGCAGAGTCCGGCCTCTTTCTGCGCATCTCATGGTACTTCCTCATCCTCTCAAGATCATCCTTGTCTACGAAAGAAGTCCAGCTCATCTTTCCCTCGAGCTCCTGTCTTGAATACCCGGAGAGCTTCTCGAAATTCGAGTTTGCGAGCAGGATGGTTGTGTCCTCGCCCAGGAGTACCGATGCATTGCCTGTATTCTCAAA
>DATKLV010000207.1:0-10770 GCA_035542255.1 Desulfomonilia bacterium
GAGCCCTTTGGCGATTTGAGTTTTGAGGATGCCGTAACCTGCTTCAAGGAGCAGGCCCAGGGACTTCTGGATGGCGGTATAGACCTGTTCGTCATAGAGACCATGATCGATGTCCAGGAGACAAGGGCGGCACTGATTGCCGTCAAAGAGATATCAGACAGATTCATAATCGCCTCCATGACCTTTGATGCAACGGGACGTACACTCAACGGGACCGACCCGGTCTCTGCGCTTGTCAACCTTCAGGCCCTCGGAGCGGATGCCGTGGGGTGCAACTGTTCGGCCGGTCCCCGGGAAATGATCCCCCTGATCAGGCAGATGAAGCCATTTGCAAAAGTGCCTCTGGTGGCAAAACCCAATGCAGGGCTCCCTGTACTGAAAGAGGGAAAGGCGCATTTCGATATGGGACCGGAGGAGTTTTCGCGGTTCGCCCCCGAATTTGTCGATGCCGGAGCCAACCTCCTGGGCGGCTGCTGCGGCACATCACCCGAGCATATCCGGAGACTTCGAGAGAGATGTGAAGGATTAAGCCCTCAACCGCCCCGCGTGAAATCGGTAAGTGCCCTCAGCTCACATGCGGCTAACGTTTTTTTGGAAAAGGAAGGGCCGCTCGTCATCATTGGCGAGCGCATCAACCCGACAGGCAAGAAAGACCTCCAGCAGGAGCTCCTTGCAGGCAAGTTCTCCCTTGCAAGCTCCTTTGCCAGGGAACAGATCAAAAAAGGGGCAGCCATCCTTGATGTAAATGTGGGAATGCCGGGACTCGATGAGAAAGCCACCTTGAGAGAAGCGGTGAAGCAGATCGTCTTGTCCACGGATGTCCCCTTGTGCATCGACACCTCGCGAGTCGATGCCCTTGAGGCAGCGTTGAGGATCTATCCGGGCAGGGCATTGATCAATTCCATATCAGGAGAAGAGAATACCTTGGAGGAGCGTCTGAAGCTCGCAGCATTCTACGGCGCCATGTTCATCCTCCTTCCTATCACCGGAAGGGCCGTACCGAAGACATCCTTTGAGCGTAAAAAGATCGTCCAGGATATCTATTGGAAGGCCAGGAAGCATGGATTTACCAAGGATGATATCATGGTGGACGCCATTACCATGGCCGTATCTGCAGACGGAGCGGCAGCGCTTGAGACCCTGAAGACCATCCACTGGTGCAGCAGCAGCTTCGGCACAAAATCCGTTGTGGGTCTCTCGAATATCTCCTTCGGACTGCCGGAGAGGAAGTGGATCAATGCCTCTTTTTTGGCTATGGCCGTCAGTAACGGCCTTTCATGCGCCATTGCAAACCCTGCGGGTGAAGAACTCATGATCGTCAAGAAGGCCTCTGATGTCCTCAATGGAAGAGACAAAGATGCTGCCGCCTTCATCAGGCATTTCAGCGGCACCAAAGAGAAGATTTCCCTCTCGGCGACAACGGAACAACTCAATGGAGTTGAAGAGCGTATCTACCACTCCGTCATTGAAGGAGACCGGGAAAGGATTCTCTCTCTCATTGATGAGGCCTTTTCAAATGGCATCAGCGCCAGAATGATCGTGGATGAGATCATGATCCCTGCCATCCGCAGGGTAGGTGAGCTCTATGAAAAGAAGACCTATTTTCTGCCGCAGCTCATTGCCAGCGCAGAGACCATGAAGCGAGGATTCGAGCGATTGGAGCCCAAGCTCCGGGAGGAAGGAGGAACATCTGCGGGCAAGGGAAGGATACTCTTGGCAACGGTAAAGGGAGATATACACGACATAGGCAAGAACATTGTGGCGTTAATGCTCAAGAACAACGGCTTCGAGGTGATCGACCTGGGCAAAGACGTACCCCATGAAGTGCTGGTGGAGTCTGCAAGGAAACATAATCCCGACATTGTGGGCCTTTCGGCGCTCATGACAACCACCATGGCGAACATGCAGGAGGCTATAAGCCGCATGAGGGATTCTGGGATGACCTGTGATGTCATGGTCGGGGGGGCGGTAGTGACAAAGGAATATTCCGCTGCTATAGGCGCAAGCTATGCCAAAGACGGAGTTGATGCAGTACGGATAGCAGAACAATTGATCTTCGGGAAAAATAACCCGAAGCCATAACCTGCCTGACCGGATAGCTTGGATGATTAAAAATATACGTTTGTCTGTGCTTGAAGGAAGACATGAATTATTGAAGCTTCTGTATGAATCATCTCTCCTTCATGAGCTCATCGATCTTGTCTTCAGCGGCAATACACTGCCAGCATCCGATGACACCTTTTTTGTCCACCACAACCTTGGTGGGCACGCCACGGATACCATAAATCCGTGCAACAGAGGCATCCTCGTCAAGGAGAATGGTGTAGGGCAGAGAATATCTCTCGGTAAAAGAGGAAACCTTTTTCGAGCTTTCATTGATAAAAATGGATATGAGCGCGAAGTTCTTACCCTTCATGGAACTGAAGAGTTTCTTCAGGTTGGGGATGTCCTTTTTACAGTATGGGCACCAGGTGGTTGTGAAATCAAGGAGCACCACCTTGCCTCGTAAATCCTTCAATGACATGGTTTTGCCGCTCAAATCCTTCAGGGTGAAATCGGGCGCAATGGGTGCGCTCGGTTTTATGCTGAAGTTTTTCGTCGTAGGCTCACCAGCTTGAACAGTATCTACTAACCCATGCCCGGTTGCGAAGATAAGTAAGGCAGCGAAAAGAAATACCGGAGAGATCTTTCCTTTCATGATCAGGGGCTCCTTTAAGCCATAAATTTCCCAGCAGTTATAAGAAAATACTCACCCATCACTATAAAGATGAGGCCGAAGGTCTTCTGGATCCAGACCATCCATGGACCTGATTTTGGGATGCTTGTTAACAGGGCAGTGAATGTTCCAAGGATAATGAGCAGGGTGCCCATGCCGAAGGCATAAACAAAGAGCAGGCTCATGCCGATGACTACATTCTGTTTTGTCGCCACATAGCCTAAGAGAACGGCCAGAACCGGAGCGGAGCACGGACTCATGACAATGCCCGAGGCAATACCAAGGAAGAGCGCACCAAGGAGGCCCTTCTTCTGTGTTGCAAACAACTCCCTCATGAAGAGACGGGGGAGGGGGATAATGAAGACATCGAGCATAGAGAGGCCCATGAGGATAAATACATTGGCCACGACAAGATTAGTCCATGGGCTGGTCTGGACCGCACCGAAGAAACTGCCTGTCAGTCCTGCTATGCTGCCCAGGACGGTATAGGTCAAAGATGTCCCGAGTACATAGAGGAGTGAAAGGACGAAGCCCTCAAATCGGGATCCTTTGTTATGTGATCCGATGAAGGACACGGTTATGGGCATCAAGGGATACATGCATGGGGTGAAGCTGACCAGCACACCACCGATATAGGTAGCTGCATAGGCCAGGATCATGGATCCCTTCAGGTAGGTGTCTAGGCCGTTTGTCAGATTTTCAAACATGTACGCTCACCGGTAAGTTTTCTTTACTGCATCAATCCCGGTCTGCTTTTAACATGGGTTCGACTCATTATTCAATGAGGGCTTGACAGGACATCATTTAAATAGTAATTATTCTCAATAAGAGAAGTACTATCTCCTTTGAGATTTATCAGGATATCGGTGAGCATATGAGCAAACAAAAAAGGAGGATGACAAAACAGAGGATAGTCATCCTTGAGGAATTGAGAAAGGTAAGAACCCATCCGACGGCTTATGACCTCTATGAGATGGTCAGGTTGAAGCTGCCGAGGATAAGCCTGGGTACTGTGTACCGGAACCTTGAACATCTATCGTCGACAGGGCATATTCGGAAGATCGAGATGGGGAAAGGGCAACGGAGATTTGATGCGGTGATGGATGATCATCTCCATATCCGATGCCTCTCTTGCGGGAAAGTGGATGATGTAACCTTGAATCCATCATTAAGCCTCCTTAGTATTAAGGATATTGTGAGCAGCCAGAGCGGCTATGATGTCCTGGCCTGCGAGATGGATTTCCAGGGCATATGTCCGAAATGCAAGAAAGCCGATCACGAGCCCCATTGATCGAACATAAGGATACTCTTAAGAATACAACGAACCTTACTAAGGAGGAAGACTATGGGAAAATTGACTGGATCGCAGACGGAAAAGAATCTTCTGGGCTCATTTGCCGGAGAATCTCAGGCACGCAACCGGTATACCTATTTTGCAAGCCAGGCCCGGAAAGATGGCTATATCCAGATAGCCGACATCTTCGAGGAAACCGCCAGTCAGGAGAGAGAGCACGCCAAGCGGTTTTTCAAGTTTCTCGAGGGCGGTGACGTAGAGATCATGGCGTCATTTCCGGCAGGTGTCGTAGGCACGACCCTGGAGAATCTCAAAGCTGCTGCAGCTGGCGAACATCATGAGCAGACCGTCCTCTATCCGGGATTTGCAAAAACAGCCCGTGAAGAAGGTTTCGAGGCTATTGCAAAGGTTTGGGAAGCCGTATCCGTGGCAGAGAAACAGCATGAAAAGCGCTACCGTGATCTGGCAGCAAACATAGAAGCGGGAAGGGTTTTCAAGAGAGACAAGTCCGCTGTATGGAGATGCCGTAACTGCGGATATATTTTTGAAGGCAATGAAGCCCCGGCTGGGTGCCCGGCCTGCGCCCACCCAAAGGATTATTTCGAGCTCCTCGGTGAAAACTGGTAGGTAAAATATATCTCAGGCGCACTACATCCGTCGTTGATCTGAGGGAGTGCGCCTGAGAAGCGATGAAGAAAATCCTGGCGGATAAATAGATGAAGATAAGATACATCGATGTCCACACAATCCAAGATGGCCATATAATATTCCTGTTCAATATTTCAGACAAGCAACGTAAGAAAATGCGCAGGTAATACAGTTATAGCATCAATTTATGAAGTAGTTTCTCTTATCATCCAGATTATTATCCCCGGATCAATCAATCTTTTTCAGAGTGCTTCGATACTGTTTTACCAGTTCCACATACATCAGTTTACCTGCCTGCATGACATCCTTATAGGTCTGGGTGATGTCCCCCTTTTCAACAGCCGGAGATCCTGCATAGAGCTTGTAATCAGGGACGATCTGATTCTTTTTTATCAGCGAATGTTCCGCAACGATCGACCATTCTCCCACTTGTGCATTATCGCCGAGGGTCGAATTCATGCCTATAACTGCATAATCTTTAATGATGCTGTTATGGACCATGGCAAGGTGGCCTATGGTTACCTGTTTGCCGATGGTGATCATCGAGGGTGTATGGATAACCACACCGTCTTCCACGGCTGTTTCATCACCGATTATGATAGTTCCGAAATCTCCCCTGAGAACAGAACAGGGGCCTATCCAGCAGTTCTTGCCGATCCTCACATCGCCAATGATCTCAGCGCTGGATGCTATCCATGTCCCCTCTCCCACCTGCGGGGTTTTGCCGTTAAATGTGAAGATCGCCATTGCCCTCTCCTCCTCTCTTTTTTTATCAAGTATGTTAATCGAGTTTACTCCATGATGCCACTCGTTACGAGGCAGATGTGTGCATACAAAAAAATCATAAAAGTCGTACACTTCTTCTCAAGATAGAAAATAAAATGTCGATAAGAATCACATTGAACATCCTGCTTTGTCCTTCCTGGGGGCGTTATTAATACTGTTTTATACTATTAAAGGAGGATGAAGAACAATGCATCACCAAGGCCAAGGATCCAGCGAATTGGTCTTCAAGGATGATCAGGACTTCCGCTATTTAAATCCGGCAAAAAGAGATCGTCTGAATAAGACACATTTTCAGGGCGCATTGGTCCGCTCGGGTGCCAGTGTCCTCATATGGTTCCTCACCTTGGCGGCTTATGAGGCCGGTGTTATCAGCAAGGTGTCTTTTGAGGGCGCCAGCGTATTTAATGCCTATATCATCCTGATGAATATCCCCATGCTTGCGCTGATGAAACGTGTCAGGGGGAAACTGGTCTACGAGTTCTGTTCCTATCTCATAAATATCTTGGAAATATTTGGATATACCGGGTTCATTTATTTTGTCGGGGGGTTTCGGTCAACCTATCTTACCCCCATTTATGCAGCAATGATCTTCTACGTAGGGGTCCAAGCCCCCATGCGCTACCCGCTCATTATAACATTCTTCTGCTCAATGTCATTCTCCACCATGGTGACCCTGGAGCACTTCGGCTATATCCCCCATCAGAATATGATGTTCGAATATAACTATCAATGGAACATGGTTCTCTTCATACTCGGCGTCTTCACCACGGTACTCTTCGTGGTCGCATTCATGTCATCCTATACGGCAAAGGTTCTCAGAACGGCAAAAATAAAACTCAAGGAAAAAAACTTGGTCCTGGAGATGACCAACAAGACATTGCAGCAGGAGATCGATGAGAGAAAAAAGATTGAGACAGCCCTTCGAGAAAGCGAAGAAAAGCTCCATGACATATTTGAGAACGTAACGGATGCACTCTTTTCCCATGATCTGGATGGTACCTTTATTGAAGTGAATGGTGGATTTAAAAGATCTTTAGGAATAAGTGAATCCGATCCATTGCCTGTCGGGTTGAATATCAAAGAGCTTATACCTGAAAAGTATAAGGCGCTTGCTGACAAATACACTGCCGAGATCAATCGGTACGGGAGAAGCGAGGGCTTCATCAGAATTGTCACAAGACTAGGAAAAGAGAGGATCTTCGAATATAGGAACTCGCTCATCAGGGATGAAATGGGCATTCCGACAGGGGTTCGGGGTTCCGCCCGGGATATCACGGAACGATTGATTGCTGAACGTGAAAGGATGAAGTTGCAAGACCAGCTCCAGCGGGCACAGAAGATGGAGGCCATCGGACATCTGGCAGGAGGTGTTGCGCATGACTTGAACAATATCCTTTCCGGTCTCATGAGCTATCCGGAACTCCTCTTGATGGAGACGCCCGAAGACAGTCCTCTGAGGAAACCACTGATCACTATACAGAAGTCCGGAGAAAAGGCCGCTTCAATCGTTCAAGACCTCCTTACTCTGGCAAGGAGGGGTGTCTCAGTGTCTGAAGTGGTAAACCTTAATCAGATAATTATCGAATACCTGAACAGCCTTGAGCACGAGCGCATCATGACTACAAACCCTTGTGTGGATGTGGAGACATCTCTTGAAGCGGACTTGATGAATATCGTGGGTTCACCGGTGCATCTATTCAAATCGATCATGAACCTGGTGGCTAATGCGGTGGAATCCATGTCCAGGGAAGGGAAGATAACCATAACGACATCAAGCAGGTATATAGATAAGCCTTTGCAAGGGTATGACGCCATAGAAAAAGGCGACTATGTCACCCTGGCGATATCGGATACCGGCACCGGAATGACCGAAAAGGATCGACAGCGGATATTCGAACCGTTCTATACCAAGAAGGCCATGTGCAGGAGCGGCACAGGTCTCGCCATGGCGGTTGTCTGGGGTGCGGTTAAGGATCATCATGGGTACCTGGAGGTGCAGAGCGAGCCAGGCATGGGGTCAACATTTACCCTTTACTTCCCCTCTACGCCGGAACAGATTCATCGTAACGATGTTCCCTTCTCCATTGATGAGTATAGAGGGAATGGAGAAAAGATTCTCGTGGTGGACGATGTGAAGGAGCAACGGGAAATCGCAGGCAAGATCCTGGAGCGTCTTGGATATCATGTTGAAACGGTATCAAGTGGTGAAGAGGCTCTTGAACGGATAAAATACAAAGGTTTCGATCTGCTGGTTCTTGACATGATCATGAACCCGGGGATCGACGGACTGGAGACATACAAGAGGGTTCTTGAGATAAACCCAACCCAGAAGGCCGTGATTGCAAGCGGTTACTCCGAAACGGATAGGGTTAAGGAAGCCTTGAAAATCGGGGCAATTTCATATATCAAGAAACCCTATCTCCTCCAAAAGATCGGTATAGCTATAAAGGAAGCATTAGCCCGCAAGGCGGCCTGACCCTTAAATAATTGAGGTGCTTCATGGGATGCTTTTCTTCAGCTCTTCTATAAAGATAGGTATAAATGTGGTGAGGTCTTCCACGATGCACCAATGTGCCACGCGGAAGATGGCTGCATTCGGATCAGTGTTGATGGCCATGATGTTCTGGGAGTCCTTCATGCCCGAGACATGCTGGATGGCGCCCGAGATACCGCAGGCGATGTAAAGCCTTGGAGAAACACTCTGCCCTGTAGTTCCTATCTGATGGTTGTATTCCAGCCAGCCGAGATCGCATACTGACCGCGATGCCCCGACGGCAGACTTTGGGAAGACGGAAGCAAGCGTTTTGATCAATGATATATTTTCTTTTTTGCCGACCCCCCTGCCTGCGGAAACTATCACTTCGGCATCTTTCAGGGCATGATCTCGGTACAGGGATTCCGTGACGGCAAACGTCCTTGACTTCCGTTTGGGTAAAGTGGCCTTGACGGTTATCAATGAACCTGAGCCCTTGGGCTCGGAATTACACTGGGGAAATGCACCGGGCAGTATGGTGACTACGACAGATTCTGTCTCAGGGATAATATCTTCCGTGAATCGCCCTGAGCATATTGCCCTGCTGAAGAGGCCTCCATGAACGCTCTCCACGGCTGTGATGCAGGCTGCATTCTGCTTTACAGCTATGAAAGGGGCAAGATCATATCCCATGGAGGTATGGCCGATGCAGACACAGCATGGTGAGTCGGGTCTGATAACATCCATGATCGCTTCACTATAGGCTTGCGTATTGTAGAGCTCCAGATGCTCGCCCGAGACGGCGATGGTGTCGCAACCTGTCTTTCCTGCTACTTCTTTGGCCTGCGCTTCAATGTCACGACCGAGGACGATGATGACCGGCCTCCGCTCGGACAGTGTTCCTGCAAAGGAAACCAACTCGTAGGTTTCCTTCGAAATAGCTCCCTGCTCTACTTCGGCAATGATGAATGTTTTTATACCCATTGCTATCTATCAAGGGAGGAAGGCTTTTTCATGGAGGACCTGTATCATCTTTCGAGCCTTCTCCCGCGGGGAGCCTTCAATGAAGGTACCCATGGATGCTGAATCCGGAAGACGTAGTCCTGCACATGTTTCCCTTACCTGGGGGATTCCGAGGTCTTCAGCCCTGATGACCTCGTGCTGCTGGGACCGTGCACGCATGACATTCGATAGGGATGGATAGCGGGGGGTGTTGATGCCGGATTGAATGGTCAGTACGGCAGGCAATTCGAAACGGACCATAAGTCTGCGGCCACCCTCGATCTCTCTGCCCACAACGATCTCTCCGGCTTCATCATCGATCTCTGAGCTGATAACCGAGGTCGTGTAGGGAAGATCCATTAGTGCTGCAATCAGCTGGCCGGTCTGGCAGGCCATATCGTCTTCTGCCATTATCCCTGCAAGGATAAGATCATAGTCTTTTGTGCGTGCATAAGTTGTTATGAGTGTCGCGACCGTATATGGGCTTATATACCCCGCATCCGGGTAGAGAATATGGATGCCGTGATCCGCGCCCATTTCAAGGGCTCTTCGTATAGTGGAATTCACTCGTTTCGGGCCGACAGAAAGAGCATGAGCGACAGTACCCGGCAGCCTCTCTTTAATAAGGAGCGACTCTTCCACAGCAAACTCGTCAAACCTGTTCATACGGAACACCGCAGAGGGCAAGTTTGCTATCCAGCCTGTCGGCTCGTGAATATGAAGTGTTTCACAGGAATCAGGAACTTGTTTAACACATACGAGGATTTTCACCCTTCAGATCTCCTTTGTTTTCTTGTATAAAAAATTACCTCAAGATGAGGAAGAATGCAAGTTAATATAGCGAGCGTTCGCTCTATTTAGCTTGACAAGGGATGTCTCTCCCGGTATTCTCGATTTTATGAGCATGATCTATCTCATCCGTCACGGACAGGCATCCTTCGGACATGACGATTATGACAGGCTCTCTACCCTCGGCATCAGACAGTCGCGTATTCTGGCTCGGCATCTTTTTGACACGGGGTTTAAGCCCCACTCCGTCTATTCCGGGACCATGGCCCGCCAGAAGGACACTGCAGGGGAGGTTCTCACAATGTACCGTGACCGCGGAGAAGAGCTGCCTGAACTTGAGCTGATGAGCGGATTCAATGAGTATGACACCGCGGCCATAGTAACGGCCATGTTTCCGGCCATGGCGGCTGAAGACCCATCTTTGAAGGATGAACTTGCCGAGATGTATGCAAGCAAAGCGGCTTTCAAGCGTATCTTTGAAGGTGCCATGCTCAGGTGGGTCACGGGTAAATTCGACACCCCGGTCATAGAGAGTTGGAAAGGTCTCAAGGCACGTGTCGCCGGTTCTTTCCGGGAAATCATGGAGAGGCACGGCAAGGGTAAGACCATCGCGGTCTTCACCTCCGGAGGTGCGATTGCCGCATCGCTGGCCAATGTGCTCGGCATACCCGGCGATTACGCCATGCGTCTGAACTGGCAGATCATCAATACCTCAATATCCCGGTACATGTACAATGAAGAGAGGGTCACCATGGCAGGGTTCAATTCCATCGCCCATCTCGATCTGGAGCGGGATCCTTCGCTCATCACCTATCGGTGACACATCTAAACTGAAAGGAGTATGCCCATGGATTTTGAAGTCCCGGATAAGATAAAGGCCATAACGGGTATGATAGACGAGTTTGTTGAGAAAGAGCTTATCCCGCTCGAACCCGAGTTCCTCCACAAGACCTTTCGGGAGATGCTGCCCGTGCTCGAGCAAAAAAGGGCCATGGTTAAGAAGATGGAACTGTGGGCCCCGAACCATCCCAAGGAATATGGAGGCATGGGACTTGACCTTGT
>DATKLV010000208.1:0-2851 GCA_035542255.1 Desulfomonilia bacterium
ACCAAGGCGAGATCGTCGTGGCATGGCAGCAGTCCGACGGCAGCAATGAACGGATCTACAGGAGCGTGTGCTCCAATGGTGCACGGGACAAGCAAGGAGCAGTGAGCCCCTCCGGTGAGGATGCCTCAAACCCTCAGGTTGCCGTGAACGGATCGGGCGAGGTCGTGGTTGTCTGGCAGCAGAGTAAGACAGCGATCTACATGACCCGATACAGCAACGCTGCATGGAGTGCCCCTGTTTCCGTAAGTTTTGAAGGTGAGACCACAACCACAATCCCTGATGAACCCAGGGTCGCCATGGCGGAAAACGGTCGTACCGTTGTCATCTGGCAACAGGCGGGCCTCATAAAAAAGATCGAGTACGACAGCGGCGTCTTGAGCACACCCGTGATTGTCAGTCAAAATAACCCCGGAAGTAGCTTCACTGCCGACTTCCACTCGATCGCCATGGACAGGACCGGCAACACGATCATTGTCTGGCGGTTGTTCGACGGCGCCTTCCACCGGGTATACATGAACGAATACCGGGATGGTTCCTGGGCCGCCGTTCAGGCTGTCAGCCAGGCGGGTTACGAGACGATGGACCCGCAAGTCGCCATGGACGGCAACGGGAATGCCGTCATCGTCTGGCTGCAGGGCACAGGCGGGGCCTACCGTGTCTTCATGTGCGAATACCGCAGAGGCGCCTGGAGCACACCCGCAGCCATGAGGAGAACAAGTGAATAAATAAAGACAAATGCCTTTGAACAACCCTTTTACTCTTTTTACGCATAATTGAGAACAAGGATCAGATTTACGGGGATGATGAATTATCAGAACTTCACTAATGTCTTTCTTAACACCTGGTGATTCTTTTAAATATTAATCATGAATCGGCATCACCCTCCTTTCCAGTACGAATAGCTGGAGACGGGGATGTTCACCGAGATGATGGAGTGGTTCCTCTCCAGCTCGAACCTGACATCCGTGTCGCCGGTCGGCAGGGACTTGGCCGGACGCATCGATACTCCCTGGTACCGCACAGGTACCCCGTTGATGGACTTGATGACATCGCCGGCCTGGATTCCATACTGGGTCATGTCGGTGTCCACCCCCAGGCACGTGTCACGCACACTCCTGACTATATTCGTCATGGTCTGGGTCTGAGCAATGGAAGGAGCCACGGGGGAGGAGGAGATGACAAGTGCCGGGAAGCTTGCCGGGGGAACCTCCGGGTTCACCTTGGCATTGGGTACTTCCTTCATGATTTCTTTCATGGGTTCCGGGTAACTCGCCAGCTTCTGGTTCGGGTCCTCACGCCCGGGCATGTCGTACAGCATGGCCAGCTTTTCCGCCCGTCCGTTCACGCTCAGGACTATCTCGTTCCTGAAGACGGCCTGGATGACCGCTCCATGCACCGAATCGCCGATCCGGTAGATCTTCTGCTGCTTGTCCTCCTCGATGATGGCCCTTGCGAATTCTTCCGGCCCGGTTACGGTCCCCTTGAGCACCAGCTTGAGTTTTGAGAAAGGGGCGTTGGATATATCCTGTTCTGATTTGGAAGAATCCGGCCTTTGTGCTTTGAATAGATTTCTCTGGGCGATTATTGCATAATTTTCTTTTGTGCCTTTAGGCTTGGCTCGGGAAACCAAGGCGGGGTTCATCTTCTTCTGTGGCTGAGGAGGTGTATAGAGTACGTGTTTTGAAATCGATGTCACGATCCCGGCAGTTATCCAGACAGATAGGGCTATAAAGATGAAAATCGCACTTCTTTTGATGATAATATTCATGTGTGACTCTAGGTCAGGGGTTCTTCAACAGCTTTTATTCGATTCAGGTTGCATACGGTACGCAGGAGAACTATCATCAGAATGTTAATATCCTGTGAATGGGCAGTTAATTTTTGGTAAATATTAATAGAACCACACCGATCTTGACCGATGACAAACTCTCTTGTCATCTTACACTCCTCATATCAGGCCTGTGAGCCACCCGGCCTATTCCCCTGGGCGAATGTTCGGTCATCGGGTTAAAAAGAATGCCCTGTTTCAGGGGCAATGAACCTTTGTCATGACCAGGTCATCATAATCCTCCATGGCGGCTTTCACCGCACGTAATGCTGGTTCTTTGCCGTAAAGCTCCTCGATCCAGATCTCGGACTCCTTTCCGGGCGCTATCTTGTAGGTGCTGAAGTAGTGTTTCATACGCTCGACCAGGATCTCCGGCAGCTCAGAGATGTCTTCGACCTTGTCCCAGACCGTGTCGTTTGCAAGGACGCCTATGATCTTGTCATCGGCAAGCCCGTTGTCGATCAGCTGAATCCCGCCCACAACCCGGGCATTGAGGATCACCTCCGGATGGGCCACCGGTCTCTCGCTGATCACGCAGATATCGAGCGGGTCATGGTCGCCGCCTTTTGACTTCGGTGAAAGCCTGCCCACCCTGACTCCGCAGTATGTCCGCGGTATGAAGCCGTAGAGCATGGGCGGCTGGGAAGATGTACGTTGAGGCCTGTCCACGCGCAGGTACCCTGTGAGCTTGTCGACCTCGTACTTGACCGAATCGAAGGGTGTGATCTCGATATAGGCATGAACGATAAACGGAGGATTGGGACCGACCGCCAGCCCGTGCCACGGGTGAGGTCTCCACTGGGAAAATTTCTGAGAATCGGCCATGGAGAAATATCTAAGCGCATAGGCTGAAAATGCAAGGCCGGCCCATAATCCCTTTTTATGGGCATTCCTACGAAATTATGTTTCATTCATCAGGGCGAAAAACCCCTTCCATGGGTCATTCACGGCCTACTCTGCCGAAGCAGCTTATGCGGAGGCAGGAATCCAGATCCGCTTTGTCGGGTTTCGCAGGCTCAACCC
>DATKLV010000209.1:0-9242 GCA_035542255.1 Desulfomonilia bacterium
GCACGTGAAGACTCGGAGAGGTTGCACGAGATCATCGAGAACCTGCTGGACATCAGCCGTATCGAATCAGGCAAGATGGAAATGGATATCAAACCGGTCTCACCCGGCGAGCTTGTTCTCAATGCAGCGGAGTCGTTCCGGATCGCTGCAAGAGACAAGGGAGTGGACCTGTTCTCCGACCTTCCGGAAGATCTTCCGAATGTCCTGGCGGATACGACCCAGATAGCTCATGTCTTTGCCAACCTCGTTTCGAATGCCCTGAAATACACCCCTCCTCCAGGTAAGATAACCATCTCGGCCCGTGCAGACAATGAGGAGGTGCGCTTCGGCGTGTCCGACACGGGCAAGGGAATCCCGTCCCAGTATCTCAATCGGGTATTCAACCGGTTTTTCAGGGTGCCCGGCCAGGAGACGGAGACAGGCACCGGCTTGGGTCTGAGCATCGCCAGGGAGATAGTAGAGGCACATGGCGGTGTTATCAGTGCCGACAGCAGCGAAGGTAACGGGGCCACCTTCTCGTTCACCCTGCCGAGGGCTGACAGAATGATGGTTTTGACAAGCGAGAATGAGGAACAGACATGGTTGATGTGATCTATATTTCATCCGTATTCTTTCAAGGATGGGTATTATCCTGTTCATTATCTTTATAAAAAGCAGATCTGAACGGGAACATAAAATAAATGACCCCAGATAGAACCGATGCATTCTTACGAATGATCCGCCTGTCCCAGCGGGGACGGTTGAAGATATACCTGGGGTATGCCGCTGGTGTCGGCAAGACCTATGAGATGCTCCAGGAGGCACACCGGTTGAAGGCGGAGGGCATCGATGTGGTTGTCGGACTGGTCGAGACGCATGGCCGGGCGGGGACTGCCAAGCTCCTGGAGGGCCTTGAAATAATCCCCAGGCGGAAGCAGGAGTATCAAGGGATCACCCTTGAGGAGATGGACCTCGATGCCATTCTGAACCGCAAACCGCAGATCGTGCTTGTCGATGAGCTTGCGCATACGAACGCGCCGGGCAGCCGGAATCCCAAACGGTATCAGGATGTCCAGGATATCCTTAGCCATGGGATCCATGTCATCACGACACTCAATATTCAACACCTGGAGAGCCTCTACGATATCGTGGAGAGGGCTTCCGGTGTCAAGGTTCATGAGCGTCTCCCCGACTCTGTCCTGACTGAGGCGGACCAGATCGTAAACGTCGACGTAACCACCGAAGACTTAAACGACCGGCTTAAGGAGGGCAAGATTTACCCCAAAGAGAGGGTCGAGACGGCACTGGCCAACTTCTTCAAAAAATCGAACCTGACCCAGCTTCGCGAACTTACGCTTCGAGAGCTCGCCTCGCAGCTCGATGTGCGCTCACGGGACGAACAGGAAAAAGACATGAGTGCAACCCATGACCAGATCATGGTTTGCCTCAGCAGCAGGGGACCAAACAGCGAAATGCTCCTCAGGTATGCCTCACGGGTGGCCGGCAGGCTCAACCGCAACTGGTACGCCGTGTATGTCCAGACACCATCAGAAGACCCGACGGTCATCGACGCCAAGATCCAGCGCCTCATTTCGAATACACTCACCCTTGCCAAGCAGCTCGGTGCGATCGTCTTCACGTTCAAGGGCGAGGACATCGTAAGCACTATCCTGCAGTTTGCACAGGAGTACCGGGTCGGTCACATCATCATCGGCAGCCCTGATAAGATCCCTTTCAGAAAACGGATATTCGGCAAACGTAGCATAGCCGAACGGCTTATCCTGGAGGCGAGAGGCGTCACGGTCGTTGTCATGGATACCAAGACATCCGAGTCGGAGTATGCCCCCAAGGTGGAAGAAAAGGCCGTCTTAAAGAAACCGAGCGCCTCATATGCCCCTTCTCCGGGAGACGACCATGGAGGCTTAAGCCGGTTTCTGCCACCCAAAGGCGTCCTCATCTGGAATGAACCGGTGGCAAGGGATGTCCTGCTGCAAAGGCTTACAGAGGTTGCCGCACAATGCGCGAACAACTCTCATCAAAATCTGAAATACCTTTCGGCCATCCTGGAAAGAGAAAACCAGGGGTCTACCTTTTTCAACGAAGGTGTTGCCTTTCCCCATGCGAGGATCGAGGGACTTGAACAGGCATGTGTTGCACTCGGACTTACCCATGGAGGTGTTTCCGATGTGACGACCGATAAACCCATTGAAAGTGTCTTCCTCATCCTGTCACCCATGGAAAACCCGGATCAGCAGATCCGGATCCTGGGTCTTGCCAGCAAGCTGGCCCAGGACAGGCATCTCATGGACACACTCAAATCCACTATAATACCTGATGAAGCATATGCTGCCATCCAGGACTGGGAATTCATCCAGAACAATAAGACGGATGAATAATGTGCACACCGATAGGAGGATTTACTCTATGAACCTGATATTCTGGCTTCCGGCAATGTTTCTCTTGGGCCTGGTATCCATGGGCCTTTGTTTCCTGTTCTTGAAAGCATGCGAAAAAATTTAACTGTGAGGTGGTACCGATGATTTACGTGACTGTGGCCGTAGTGGTTTTCTTGTTCGTTTATCTTATTGTGGCCTTGGTGAGACCTGAATGGTTCTGAGCAAGGACAATAGCGAATACTGAAGTACTGCTGAAAGGAGTAAAAAATGTTTATGAGGACGTGGTTACTTCCCTTCGCCCTGCTCGTCACCGCGACGATCATCGCGATCCCCCTGAGTCGCTACCTGGCGTGGATCATGAACGGGAAATATCGGCCATTACCGGTACTGGGCTGGTTTGAAAAACACCTGGACAGCGGCGCACAGAACTGGAAGCAGTACACCGGCTCCCTGCTCATCTTCAACATGGTGCTGTTCGTCTTCGGCTATCTGGTCCTGGCACTCCAACCGTGGATGCCGCTTAACCCCGACGGAAAGGGGCTGCTCTTCCCCACCGCCATCTTCAACAGCGTCATATCGTTCATGACGAACACCGATATCCAGCACTACTCCGGTGACCAGCATCTGTCGAATTTCAGCCAGATATTCTTCTGTATTTGCAATCAGTTCCTCTCGGCCTCCGTCGGATTCTGTGCGCTGGTCGCTATCATCCGGGCTTTTCGCGGTGAATCCTCGCTGGGCAACTACTTTGTGGATATGTGGCGGGTGGTGGCGTACATGTTCTTACCGGCCGCCCTGATCTTCGGCCTCATTTTTCTGTGGCAGGGAAGCACCATGACCTTCCAAAGTTCTTACCAGGTCTCGACGCTTGAAGCCACAGCCATGGGAACCACAGACAAAGGTGCGCCCAAACAGCAAACCATCGTGGTCGGACCGGTTGCTGCCCTTGAGTCCATCAAGATGCTCGGCACCAATGGAGGCGGATTTTTCGGCATGAACTCCGCTCATCCCTATGAGAACCCTACCGGCTTGTCGAACTTTTTCGTCACCCTGGCCATGATGATTTTCCCGTTTGCGCTGGTCTTCATGTACGGCAGAATGCTCGGCCGGCTCCGGCATTCCTGGGTCATTTTCTCAGTCATGATATCGCTGATGTCCTGCACGATTATCTGGTCGATCTATTCTGATACGCTGAAGCCGAACCCGGGTTTGACCGCTCATCCTGTGGCACGAACGTTCGAAATACCCAGTGCAACGGCTTCGGGCGGGAAACGGGTGGTAACCCTGCCGGCTGTGGCGGGCCTGCCTGTAGACCAGCACATGGGCAACCTGGAGGGCAAGGAGATGCGCCTCGGGACATCGGCAGGAGCCACGTTCGATGCCCTGACGACCGATGTGACCTGCGGTGCGGTGAACGCGGAAATGGACAGCCTCAATCCGCTCGCCGCCCTCTCCCCCATGGTGGGGATGTGGCTGAACTGCATATTCGGGGGCAAAGGCGTGGGCATGATCAACATGTTGCTCTACATGATCCTCGGGATCTTCCTGGCAGGCATGATGGTTGGGCGGACCCCCGAGTTCCTGGGCAAGAAGATCGGGGCCCGCGAGGTGAAATTGGCGGTGCTCGCCCTTTTGGTGCATCCACTGATGATTCTCATGCCCACCGGGCTCTTCGCGGCGACGAGTTGGGGGCTTCAGGCGGTCAGCAATCCCGGCGCCCATGGCTTTTCCCAGATGCTCTTCCAGTTCTCCTCGGCCTCCGCCAATAACGGCGCGGCCTTTGACGGACTGGGCGTGGCCTATGGATTCGCAAATAACCCCAACCCGGCTCCGATGGCCATCCCTTGGGATATCGCCGCGGGACTGGTGATGCTCTTTTCCCGTTATCTGCCGATTATCGCGCCGATTGCCATGGCGGCATCTCTCGGAGCCAAAAAGGCGAGTCCGGCCGGTCTGGGGACGTTACGGGATGACACCCCTACTTTCTTTTTTCTCCTGCTCGGGACGGTGCTCATCATCGGTGCATTGCTCTTCCTGCCGGTCGCCGTGCTTGGCCCCATAGCGGAGCACCTTGGTCCCATACCGTTCGGCGGCTGATAGATATCTGTTTCGTACAAAGTCAACGATACCCTAAAGAGGAATTGCAAAATGAATTCAGTGCACAAAGGAGTACGACATGAATACTGCATTTGATAACGGAGAAACCGTGATTGAGGCGCATCCGTCTCCGGAGCTGCCGCGGTCGCCGCGCCGCTTTAAACCGAAAAAACTGCTGGAAAAGGAAACCGCATTTGCCGCATTAAAACAGGCATTCATCATGCTGCGACCGGACCTCCAGTGGAATAATCCTGTTATGTTCGTAGTCGAAGTCGGGGCCGTTCTGACCCTGTTCTATATCGTACAGACGGCATTTAGTAAGGCCGTGAGCGAAGTCCCGATAAGCTATTTCATCACGGTCGACGTATGGCTTTTCCTGACTGTGCTCTTCGCGAACTTTGCAACGTCACTGGCTGAGGCACGCGGCAAGGCCCAGGCCGACTCGCTCAGGAAGGCACGTTATGATACGCTGGCCTATCGCCTGAATCAAGCAGGCGCCATCGAGGAGGTTTCCTCCACGGCCTTGAAACCGGGCGACCGGGTTGTCGTGCAGGCAGGGCAAACGATCCCCGGCGACGGCGAGGTCATCGAAGGGATCGCCTCTGTCGACGAGGCTGCGATTACCGGCGAATCTGCGCCGGTCATCCGCGCTGCAGGCGGCGACCGGTCCGGGGTTACCGGCGGCACCATAGTCCTGTCCGACCGGATCGTGGTCCGGATCACCACCGGCGCGGGTGAATCGTTCCTCGACAAGATGATCGCCCTGGTCGAAGGCGCCATCCGTCAGCGGACCCCCAATGAAATAGCTCTGACACTGGTACTCACGGCCTTCTCGCTGATCTTCCTGATCGTTGTTGTCCCGATTTGGCCCATGGCATGGAATGCCGAGCACTACATGATGGGCTACCTGGGAACACAGGAACCCTTGAAGAGCCTCGGCACCGATATTCCGACCCTCGTTGCCCTGATCGTCTGCCTCATCCCCACCACCATCGGCGCCTTGCTCGCCGCCATCGGTATTGCAGGTATGGACCGGGCGCTGCAGGCCAACATTATCGCCAAGAGCGGAAAGGCAGTTGAACTGGCAGGCGACGTCGATGTCGTGATGCTGGATAAGACAGGCACGATCACCATAGGGAACCGGAAAGCTACGTCATTCCTGCCCATCGGTACGTATTCCGCCGCTGCTGTAGGCAGGCTTGCCGCCCTGGCTTCAGCCGCCGATGAGACCCCCGAGGGGAAGAGCATCGTAGAGCTTTTCGAGAACCAGAGCAGGATGCCCATCAGCATGGCTGAGAATACGAAGTTCATCCCTTTTACCGCGCAAACCCGCATGAGCGGTATCGACCTTCCTGACGGGAGACGGATCCGAAAGGGGGCGCCGGACGCGGTCATGAAGTTTGTGGAAATAAATAAGGGCATCGTGCCGGGCGAGCTCCGGTTATTGGTTAACGCAGTCGCAACCAAAGGCGCAACCCCCCTGGTCGTGGCGGATGACGCCAATATCGCGGGCGTCATAGTTCTTGAAGATATCTTGAAGCCCCACATGCAGGAGCGTTTCGAGCGGCTGAGGAAGATGGGGCTCAGGACCGTTATGATCACTGGGGACAACCCCCTGACCGCTGCAACCATCGCAAGGCAGGCGGGGGTCGATGACTTTCTCGCCGAGGCAACACCAGAGACCAAGCTCGCCTACATCCGCCAGGAGCAGTCCGAAGGGAAGCTGGTGGCCATGATGGGCGACGGCACTAACGATGCCCCGGCCCTGGCCCAGGCGGACGTCGCCCTGGCCATGAACGCAGGCACGCAGGCGGCCAAGGAGGCGGCCAACATGGTCGATCTGGACAGCGACCCCACCAAGCTGATCGAGGTCGTGGAGGTAGGGAAGCAGCTCCTGATGACGCGGGGGTCGCTTACGACCTTCTCCATCGCCAACGATGTGGCAAAATACTTCGCCATTATCCCGGCGCTCTTTGCGGGCACTCTGCCGTGGCTCAAGGTGATCGACATCATGCATCTCCATTCGCCCACCTCGGCAATACTATCGGCCGTGATCTTCAATGCCATCATCATACCCATGCTCATCCCCGTAGCGCTCAAGGGGGTGTCCTACAGGCCGCTGGGTGCTGATGCCCTGCTGCGCAGGAACATGCTTATCTGGGGATTGGGGGGGGTGGTCCTCCCCTTTATCGGGATCAAACTGATCGACCTCATCATGGTGGGTTTCCACCTGATAAGCTGACATATAAAAAACAAGGAGCTAGTCATGATGCGATATCTTTCGAAGAGTCTCTTGCTTTTGATAGCTTCAGTAGTTATCTGCTGCATCATTTACCCGCTGGGGTTATGGGTGGTCGGGCAAATCTTCTTTCCTTTCCAGGCCGCCGGCAGCCTGCTCAAAGGACCAGATGGAAAGGTTGTGGGGTCACGCCTCATTGCCCAGCCTTTCACCAGAGACGAATACTTCCATCCCCGTCCCTCGGCGGCATCCTACGATGCCTCGGCTTCTGCCTCATCAAGTCTGGCCGCATCCAACTACGCACTGAGAAACCGGGTTGCACGCACCCTTGGTCCTATTGTGAAATATAAAAGCGGTCCTAAGGCCGGGCAGCCTGTGGCTACGGACATAGAACTCTGGTTCCAAAAAGATGCCTATCAAGGCACGCCGCAGATCGTGGCCCAGTGGGCGGACATGCACAACTTTCTTGCCCAGACCTGGGTGAATGCCGACCCGAAGAACGCTCAGTATGTGGAAAACTGGGAAAAGATGCATCCCGCTATTGTAGCCAAGTGGATCAAGGACAATCCGGCCACACCTAAACCGAAGGCCACCGACCTGGCCGTGGTTTTCTTCGAAAGCTTCTCCAAAGAGAACCAGGGCAAATTTCCCTCCGCTGTCACGAAAAAAGGGGCGGACGGCAAGGATGTAACGGTGATCGAACCGGTGAACAGGGGGACCGACATCCAGTCGATCTTCTTTGACATGTGGCGGCAGGACCACCCCGATGTCGATCTCCAGGACGTCCCCGGCGACCTAGTCACCACCTCCGGTTCCGGGCTCGACCCCCATATCACGCTTCAAAACGCCGAGTATCAGCTTGATCGAGTTGCCTCCACATGGGCTGCCGAATTGAAGCGCGATCCTGCTGCAGTCCGGCCAGAGATCGAGCAGATACTTCAGATGAATGCCTCGGCACCGTGGGGAGGGCTTATAGGGGAAAAGTTCATCAATGTGCTCGAGGTCAATCTTGAGCTTTGCAAAAAGTATGGGATGCCGCCGGCACAATGACTCTTGAATTCAGAGCCTGAGAAATTAATACTAATGTGCAAGAAATGAGAAGGAGGTAATTATGCTCAGTTGTAGTTCCATGAAAAAGGGAGATGTCTACGTCTGCAAGGAATGTGGCCTAGAAATCGAGGTCAAGAAAGAATGTAAGGATGACAAGTGCTCAGAAGGTTCATGCGGGAGTGATTGTACATTCACTTGCTGTGGCAAGGAACTCAAAAAGAAATAGATAACTACCCATCTCATCATTTGTGTTCTCAAGGGGAAGGGGCAGCTACCCAAATGCTGATTGCTCGCATGAGATCCATTGTTACACTCAGGATAACATGCTAACCAGATATAATAACTGTCATTCTGAGCATCGCAAATCGGCCTAGGATCGATATTATCCATGGAATGAACTTTTTCGTGTCATCTTGACCGGAGGGAGAGATCTTAAATCATACGGAATTCAAGTGTCGTATGAATCCCTCATCTTTAAAGGGGGCCAGGGACAATTCAGCCTCGTTCAGGCCAAGCTGATGTTCGACTCACGAGTTAATGAGCGGGCGCCCGCAACTGTCTCGATCAAGGCCTGAAGCTCACTACATCCTCCAGGCACTCCGGGCCGAATAAGACATCCGAAGGCGAGTCTATTATCTTCTTGATGAAGAGAGAGAGGGTCGAACCGTCATTCTCCCAGAACATGACACATTGTTCATTGGTACAGTGGTGCGGATGAACTATATCCTCATGGTTCGTCACCATGGGCACACCACTGTTCACGAGCCCCAGGGCATGCCCGAATTCGTGTACAAGGGTCGTCTGCTCCAGGATCGCTTTGACGAGTGGGTTATAGCCTGATTTGAGGATAACATCCTTAAAGACTGCAACAACCGGGGTGCCCGGGATCGAAAGGCCGAGGACCATCTTTTTCACTACCCCCCGGTCATCATAGTATCCGTTCACAAATACCACATAGAACTGGGCTGTTGTGGATGACTGGGGAAAATTCCAGATGCTCCGCGCAAGATCGACTATCTGCCCTTGTGTCCAGTCTGTCTGGCCCTGCTTTAAAATCGCTTGCATCTCATCCAGGGTCTGGGGAACGAATATGTCCGGTAGGATCATACGTCCGTCAAAGAGCGCGATAAGATTATTCCTGAGCACCGACCAGAATTGATCACCCGTACTGTAGGTCCCGGTGAACGGCTCGGCATCCGGCTCGTAGGCGACATGGACAGTGACGGTATCGACCGTGGTATAGACCTGCAGGAGATTAAGCTCCATGGGATCCAGGACGGTGCCGGAATTATTGGAATCGGAATTCGTGCTGCCGCTACCCCCGCCGCCGCCTCCCGAACAACCCGCAACCGCCATAAGAACACTGAACAACAAGCACAGGAACAAGCTATCAGCAGTACGTACACGTTTCATCGTTTATCCCTTTTCTAGTCCGAGCCCTGGTGAATAACAGCAATCACACAATGAAGCACCTGCATAGA
>DATKLV010000210.1:0-2623 GCA_035542255.1 Desulfomonilia bacterium
CCATCATCTTCAGGAACATCAACTTCGATTTTAACAAGGCTGACATAAAACCCGACTCCATCCCGATCCTTGATGAGGTGGTTGATTATCTGAAGGCCAACCCCAATGTAAAGATGGAGATCCAGGGTCATACCGACAATAAGGGGACCGCGGCTTACAATCTGAAGCTCTCCGACCGCAGGGCTGCAGCCGTCAAGACCTATCTCGTGAGTAAGGGGATAGCGGCAGACAGGCTTGAGACCAAGGGCTATGGCCTGACCAAGCCCGTTGCACCGAACAACACGGAAGAGGGCAGGGCACGCAACAGAAGGGTTGAGTTCAAGCCCATCCAGTAGCGGCCGCCTGTATCAGTATTCCCATATCAGAGAAGGGAAGAATGGGTTAAAAACCCGTTCTTCCCTTTTTCCGTTCCGGGCAAGGCAGCAGCTGAATCGAGTAACCGGTTAGTTTCATAAGCCCTTGGAAGGCACTTCCCCGGCCTGGAGTCCAAGGCCTGATGACTGAAGGACTTCTCACGAGGCCGCCCTTGATTGACTCCGTGATTCCATCGCCTATTATTAGGATTGATGAAGTACAAGGATCATGGTCACTTTCGGGGACAGGGCTCCAGCAGGGTGAGTACGAGGATGAAGAGGGAGGACGTATGGATGAGAAACAAAGGTTTGATGCGCTTGAAACAGCACTGCAGAACGAATTGAATGAAAGAGAGTTTTATCTCAAGCATGCCTCCCGCACGAACAACGCGATAGGCAGGTCCATGTTTCTGCGGATTGCGGATGATGAGCTGGAACACTACCAGAGGCTCAAGGAGCTCCACGCTGCCTGGAAGAGAAAGGATAAGTGGCCTGATACGGTGCCGTTGACCGTTAAGACCACGAATATACTCTCAGTGCTCAAGGAGCTTATCCGGAAAGCAGGGGAGTCACCCGAGGCCGACCGGGATGACCTCGAAGCCATCCGTATAGCGGCCGATTTTGAGACGAAGGGCAATGAAGCCTATCTGGCGCTGAGCAAAAGCGTCACCGACAATAAAGAAAAGGCCTTCTTCGAGCTTCTTGCGTCCATGGAGCGGGAGCACTACCTCTCCCTGAAAGATGCCGAGGAATATTTTAAAGATCCTGCCTCGTGGTTTACCAGGAAGGAGCATCACGGTCTCGACGGGGCATAGGCAGCAAGAGACAGTCAGTTACGAATGAGGTATCCATTAATATGGGCAATACCGGCAATCGGTTACGGACTTGATTATCCTAATATTAGTAACTGGTTTCATTCCATGAGAAGGCGTAAGCGTAAAGCGGACGGGCGATCGATATCGCCCATCTTTCTGGTATCCGGAGGAACTGGGACCAGCGGCCGACAGCTGGTGAATACCATACTTGCACAGTTTCCCGGGGCTGAAGTCCCGGTGGTCACCGTGGCTCATGTCCACAACGCCGACCAATTGAACGAAACTGTAAAACAGGCGTGCGAGAGCCATGGCATAATCGTCCAGACCCTGGTCGATACCTGTCTGAGGGATACCCTGAACACCCTCGGAGGCTCCCAAGGTATTCCGGTCATCGATCTCATGGGGGAGCTGATGCGGCGTCTTGAAGAGATGATCGGCACCAAGCCGGTGTGCAGTCCCGGGCTCTACCGCAGACTCAACAAACGATATTTTGACCGGGTGGAGGCCATTGAATTCTCCATCACCCATGATGACGGGCAGAGCCCCCAGGATATTTCACAAGCTGAGATTGTGCTGGTGGGTGCCTCTCGGGTGGGAAAGACGCCGTTGTCCATGTACCTTGCCATGCAGGGATTCAGAACCGCTAATGTTCCTTACATCCCCGGACAGTCCCTGATGCCCGAGCTTGTACAAGTGGAATCCGGGCGTATCATCGGACTCATGATCGATGCACAGCGCCTTGTCTCTCATCGAATGGCCAGGAAAGAAAAGCTCATGCTCAAAGGGTACAAAGGATACTCGGATCTTGCAGCCATCTTTAACGAACTGGAGCAAGCCCGGGCCCTCTTCCGGGAAAAGGGCTACAGTATTATCGATGTCACGGATAAACCACTGGAGACGAGCGCTGAAGAGATCGTGAAGATCATAACGAGAAGGTTCGGGGAAAAGTTGTACGAACCCGATGCATGCATCAATGACAACGGCAGGGTATGACCATGGGAACGAACGATGTGTCGCATAAGAAAACTAATGCCCTTAAGGGGCTTGTCGAGAAGGCCATTCAGGGATCCTCCATAAAAGATTGCATTAAGCACAAACTTACCCACTTTATTTCACAGGGTATATGTAAAAATCTCAATCATTTTGTTGACATGGGTAAAATGCAATGCTATGTGCACGACCAAGACAGGAGAATGCTCCGATGGGCCTTCTCATCATGAATTTGAATTTGTTCTTAAGGTCCCCTGTTTGGAAAAACACCATGATCAGCTTGTCTTCTAGTCGGGCGTACCGGGCCTTATGAGGGAGAGCCTGGAGGCAGAGAACAGTGGGTGTTGATGGATAAATTTCAAGAGGGGGAGGGCTCAGATGAGAATAATTGCAATCATTAATCAGAAGGGTGGGTGCGGGAAGACGACGACTGCCATCAATCTTGGGGCATCTCTGGCACACGCC
>DATKLV010000211.1:0-4054 GCA_035542255.1 Desulfomonilia bacterium
GCATCCCCCTCCAGAGCCTGCGCCGCCGCCTCTACCCAATTCACCGGTTTGGGGATTTCCCTGGGAAGCCAGTTCTTCGAGGGTATTGCCGAGGTGACTCATGGCCTCATCCTCAGTGCAAAGTACACGGTTTTCCGCATCGGACGAGCCATGGAGAGTATTGATTATGGAAATAACATTCTGCACATCTGCATCGCCGGCAAAGCCGGCTGGGTCCTGCGTGAAATTGATAGAGACATCTGCAAGTGCGGCTCTTGTTTCAGGACTTATGGTGATGCCATTATCAGGATTATTATCCTCATCGAGTGTAATGAGAAACCGGGTGATGTTTATCACCGTGGGATTTTTTTCATCCTCGGCACCTATCACCAAGGCCAGCGGAGTGATGACGGATCGGGCAGTGGTTGTCCCCAGTTTGATTCCGCCGATGGAAAAGGTCATCGTTTCACCGGGCTTAAAGAAAAATCTCCCTTGTGAGTCCGTTTCACCGCTCATGGATTCGGTTTCGTACGTGAGACCTTCGACAGCACTATCCATGAAACGGCCCTGCCTTTTCCCGGAACCATCGGAGCATCCCCACGAAAAACACATTATGAGTGCTGAAAGGCATGCGCAACCGACCATTGCACTACGTATCTTGAATAAATCTCCCTTATCGAACATACAGTTCATCCCCCAACGCATGATCCATTTTCATAGTCTGACCCTTTCATGTGTCTTGGTTGTTCTTAGAAACCTGCCGAGCTTTCAACAAGGCTTTTTCCTCGAGAATGCGTGTGTATTCCGCCCATGCCCTGGAGGCATCCGGGTCACCCCGGAATATCTCGAAGAAACAAGTGTTGCCGCCTGAAGGGATGGTTGTTTTAAATGCCACGTCCCAGGTAAACACACGGCCTTGTTCACGTGCAAAATCGCCGGCGGCTTCGATCATCCCCTGGACAAAGTAACGCTGTACCCTGCAGTCAAAGGCGGAATAGTGATCCTGGTGGGGACACCAGTCTATATGGAATACGACCTTGTTATCGTCTATGATCTCGGGTGATTCCATAGATGCGTATACGATTCGGTTGACTATCGTGGCATAGAAACTTATCCACTCTGCATCACTCATTTCAGTCGGGATACTTGTTCCTGAAGTGATCTGCCGCCCGATATCATAGCCGACCCTGAAGAGGCTTTCCCGGACAACCTGCTGGCCCTCCCGTCCGAAGGCACGCTCAATGGCCTTCAGGATCTCGATAACTGCGAGGGCCTGCATGGTTCCCCATTGCCAGAGCACTGCAGGGTCGAAGTCGGTTTTCTCCAGGACATCTTTCTTGAGACGATTTAGGCCTTTTCCAAACGGCTGTTTGAAATGGAATTGTTCCCAGGATTTTTCCCGGCGAGTTTCCCAGTGTTTTACATCCTTGTCGGGGTTCTTGATTTTCATAATCATTCTCCATGTATTTGTATAAGTGACATGGGACACATCTATACGGGTCTTTCACACCTACTCATTCATATCATATAAGGCTGAAGATTCGTAGTGCGCCTGTTTACCCAATCGAATATGTCACTCAGTGCAAATCATTTCATGTAACTGGGGGAAACTCTCAAATAACATTCATTATTTTCTACTGATGTTATAAGCACATGAGAGATTTGTCATAGTATCCTCTTGTCTTCTTGTCCCCGGTCCTTATTCTTTCGGTATTTTGGCAATGTAAAAGAAATGTAAATAATTATAGTTAAACAAGGGATATAGCAGGTGATACATTTATTCATAAAGGATTAATTTCATTAGATAAAGGACAATAGATGCTATGAATGAAAACGTCCTCGGAATAGATGTCGGGTCAGTTGCTGTTGGGATAGTCGAGATCAGCCCTGATGGCAGTATAGTCACAAGCAGATACTGTATCCACCACGGCAGGATCGCTGAAACGATATGCTCAGCGGTCGACGCTTCAATGCTGTTGCGAGTCTCACGCGTCGGTGCAACTTCATCGACACCATACTTTGTAAATGCAATGGACAGATTCGATAATCATGTATGTCTCATAGCAGCTCTTAACAGCCTACAGAGACAAGCAGGGGCATTATTAAATATTGGAGCTGAGAAATTCTCACTGCACCTTTTTGATGAGAATCACGCATATAAAAATTGCAGGACAAATTCATTTTGTGCTGCAGGAACCGGAAGTTTTCTCGACCAGCAGGCCTTGCGTCTCAATCTGAAAGGGTTCGAAGAGCTGAATACCGTAGCACGCTCAAATGCCGGACATATCCCGAAAATCGCATCAAGGTGCGCCGTATTTGCCAAGACCGACCTCATTCACGCACAGCAGGAAGGATACGGCCTCGAGGAGATCTGTGACGGATTATGCTATGGTCTGGCTAAGAATATCGTGGATACCCTCTTCACCAATGAAAAGGTGGATGGCGACATCGTGGTCTGCGGCGGTGTATCAAAAAATACTGCTGTACTCAAGCATCTCAGGATACTTATTGGGAAAGATTTGATCGTTGATGAAAATTCCCAGCTTTATGGTGCTTATGGGGCGGCCATCAGGATGGCCGCCAAAACAAGCAGAGAGGTGATGGATCTAAGGTCTCCCGGCAATCTGATACGGGAAGAAAAGAATCCCATAAAGTATGCGCACAAGCCCTTGGATCTGAAGCTCTCACCGAATCCGGATTTTGCCGGAGTCAGACAATATTCTTATAAAGTCAAGACAAGGAAAGCCCCTGATAAGGTTGATGTGGATGTGTATCAGGATATACCGAGCGGGATGACCTATGAAGCCTATCTGGGAATAGATATCGGATCCACAAGTACCAAGGCAGTGCTCATCGATATACAGAAGAGCGTCCTGGCAGGTTTTTACACCCTTACCGCCGGGAGGCCTGTAGATGCCCTCTGTGCTCTCTATGAAGCAATCGATGACTTCATCACGTTGAGCAGGACGACCATTGAGGTGATCGGGGCAGGTGCTACCGGGTCCGGCAGGAAGCTTATAGGCAAGATTATACATGCCGACCGGGTCATTGATGAAATAACGGCGCATGCGCGCTGCGCGCATGAACTGAAACCCGACGTGGACACCATCATTGAGATAGGAGGGCAGGACTCCAAGTTTACTACCATCAGGAATAAAACGGTTACCTTCAGCGCCATGAATACCGTATGTGCTGCAGGAACGGGCAGCTTTTTGGAGGAACAGGCCAAGAGAATGGGGTGCCCCCTCGATGAATATCAGACAAGAACCATGTACAGGCAATCTCCCCAGTCGTCCAACAGGTGCACGGTATTCATGGAGCGGGACATGAACTACTACCTGGGCGAAGGATATTCAATCGATGAGGTGCTGACATCCGCTCTCCACTCGATTTGTGAAAATTATCTCACAAAGGTGGCTATTGAGGCGAACATCGGGAATGTCATATGCTTTCAAGGTGCCACTGCAAAAAACAAGGCACTCGTTGCAGCCTTTGAACAGAGACTCAACAGGCCTATTTACGTGTCCCGATACTGTCATCTTTCCGGAGCTTTGGGTGTGGCGCTCATGCTTTCGGATGAGGGGATACATTCTGAGAATTTCAAAGGATTCGGCCTGTATTCACAAAAGATTCCGGTACGTTCGGAAGTCTGTTCGCTCTGCACCAACCACTGCAAACTGACTGTTGCTACGCTTGAAGGTGAGGAGCTGGCATACGGCTTTCTCTGTGGAAGGGATTATAAGACCAGACGGCATGTTGATAATAATTCCTCCGGATTCGATCTTCTCAAGGAACGTGAAACGGCATATATGTTTACCAAGGAAAAGAAGCAAAAAGGCAATCTAACTATCGGCATACCTGCTGCACTCCATATTGCTGAAGATCTGGAATTCTGGAAATATTTCTTTGATGTCCTTTCGATAGAGACGGTTACGAGCAAGGGCTACGGGGGTGCCCTCCATGATGGGAAGAAGATCTCAGGTGCAGAGTTCTGTGCTCCCCTGACTGCTCTGTACGGTCATGTCGGCTATCTCCTGACAAAATCCGATTATGTGTTTCTGCCGTTCTACCTTGA
>DATKLV010000212.1:0-4422 GCA_035542255.1 Desulfomonilia bacterium
GAACAGGAGGCCCGCGACCATCAGTGTGCTTCCCGGTATGAATATACCGAGAATCAAGGTTACTCCTGATATCATTTCGAGCCAGGGAAGCACCACGGCAAAGGGGTTCACCAGCGCACCGGGAAGGATCCGGTAGTTGGCCACGGCCGTGGCGAAACCCTGGGGATCAAGGGCATGGGTCACCCCGGCATAGAGGAACATGGCGCCAAGTATTATACGGAACACCGGGGAAAGATAAGAACTAATTCTTGCCTTTGATGCCGCTCGCTCCATCAACCGCCCCCCTCGTCGATGGGATAGCCTTTGTCCATCCATCCCTGCCAGCCGTCTTCGAATATGCCCAAAGATGTTATTCCGACCCTCTCAAGTTCTACCTCAAGTTCTCTTGCCTTGCCGCAGTCCTTTCCGTCGCAGTAGGTTATCAGGACCTTGTACCCCCGTTCCAATCCCTTGAGCTTCTGGAGATTCTGAGTTACCCTGTCCTTGGGCATATGAAGCGCGCCCGGAAGGTGTCCCATCCTATACAGATCAGCCTCGCGCGCATCGAGGAACACCGCCTTACCCGAGCTTAAAAGCTGCCAGCACTCATCCGCCGTGTAGACCCTTGGGGCTTTTACGACCAGCCCGGCTTCTTTCAGTTGACAAAGCGCAAGGCCGCCCGGCCGAACTGCATTGGCACAAAGGGCCGCAATAACGCCAATCACAAGGATCAGCACAGCCTGCGTGAAAGCCTTCCTCATCTTATCGCGGAGTTCGAGCATCTCCCACAAACCCTCTTTTTCGATGATTCAAACAGCTTTGCACCACGTATATCATAGAGATGTACCCCGTTATCAAGGGGAGATTGGGGGCTCCTCACCCCAACCCTCTCCCCATGGAAGATGGGGAGAGGGGATTAAAGCATCAAGCATCATTATAAGGAATACCCCCTCTCCACCTATCAGGGGGAGAGGGCCGGGTGAGGGGGTGATGCTTTTTTATTTCAGCTGTTCATGCATTCGCGCAACACAATGCATCTTTTTTAATCATGCAATGCATCGGAGGTGTCATGCATCGGAGGTGTCAGGCCTTGAAATGTGAATTATAATTCAAGAATCAAGGCCTGCCACCTTTCATGTGTGCATGAACACCTTTCATGCCCTGCATGAAAGTAACTTATTCCGTTTCTCAATCAAGATGATATCGAGGAGGCAAGAGGGGGCGACGCAGGTGTACTTTTTGTGTACTCTTAAGGAGCAACCCGACGAAGCCGACACAATTCGGCAGGATAGCCGAATTGGACGTCCCGAAGGGACGCCTATAGGCGAAAGCCATGGATGGTTTGAGTCCCAAATTTTTTCAGGATACCAAAAATTGACGCACTTTACGTGCGACCGCAGGGCGAAGGGCAGGGATGCCCTGAGTAAAAGATAGCGCTTGATTGAGAAACGGAATCAGCCGAGAAAACCAAAGTACCAGTCAATGATATACTGGCCCCAGAGCACGTAGATGAATGCCCCGAGCGCTAGAAACGGTCCGAAGGGGATGGCCGCCTTGAGCGTGCCCTTCTTGATGAGCCCGTATGGGATGCCCACCATGGTGCCCATGAGGGATGACATGAAAACCGTGAAGAGCACACCCTGCCAGCCAGTAAAGACGCCGATCATGGCGAGCAGCTTCACATCACCGCCCCCCATGCCTTCCTTTTTCGTGAGAAAATAATAGACGTATATGATCGCCATGAGCAGCCCGCCGCCCAGGACAAGCCCGATGAGGGCATCCTTATAGCTTACAGGCAGCCAGTACACAGCGATAAGCCCGGCAACGAGCCCGCCCACCGACAGGCTGTCGGGGATGATCTGTATGTCGAGGTCGATGAAGGTGATGATGAGCAGGACGCATGCCCAGGAATAATAAATCAGGAAAGCGATTGTCGCACCGAACCGGTACAGTAGGCTCACTGCGAGCAGGGCGCTCAAGAGCTCCACTACCGGATATCTCACCGATATGGGCTCTGAACAGTATCTGCATCTGCCCCTGAGGATGAGATAGCTTATTACCGGGATATTATCCCAGGGTAACAGAGCCTTTCCGCACTTCGGGCAGTGCGAACCCGGCCATACGATGGATTCATCCCGCTGGATACGGTGGATGCAGACATTCAGGAAGCTCCCGATGAAAAGCCCGAAGAGCGCAACAATGAATACCATATCAGCCGATGAGCTCGCCCCTCCTGAAGCGGAGCACCTCTCCGTACAGGGTTGAAGAGACCTCGTTCATAATACCCTTCAGCGGGTCGTTATCCGCAATGAACGACGAGGCGTTGTCAACTTTGCTCTTCATGGCATCGAGCTGATCCACCATGGAAGAGATCTGCTTCAGGTTCACGTTCGGGTCGGATACGGCCTTTGCATACTTGTCCAGGAGATCGACGGCTTCTTCGCTGGTCGATACGGCGCTGAGCTTCTGCGGACTGATGGGGGCAGCTTGGTGCTGGGCTCCGACCATGCCGGATTTTCCGACAGATCCTGTTTCAAGGCCTTTGAGGACATCCTCGAATGCTCCCTTGGCCCCGGAGGCAGACTTAACCTGCGTCGACGCCACGGAGCCGATGGTCATGTTCGGGTTGATCTTCATACATTCCTCCTTGAGCCTATATTAGCAAGGATGATGCCATGATCATTCCCCCAAGTCGTCATGGGCCGATGATTTCTTGAACAGGAACATTATTCCCTCAAACCCGGAAAAATTATCCCCTGTTTTATGAAGGGGGCACAAGCCTCTGGATGAACGCCGAGCGGGCCTTGATGACCTCATCGATGGGCATGCCTATAAGCTCGTGCACATACTGGCGCACGGCCATGCATACCTCGTCGATAACCCTTGATGGGTCGTTATGGGCGCCACCGGTCGGTTCCTTGACGAGATAGTCCACGATGCCGTAGCCGTAGAGATCCCGTCCACTGCCTCGAAGCGTCTCTGCAGCCTTCTCCTTCTTGGAGGAGTCTCCGTGGATGATCGAGGAGAAGCCCTCGGGACTGATGGCACTGTAGAAAGAATTCTCGAGCATGATGATCCGGTCGCCGAAACCGAGCGCCAGAGCCCCTCCCGAGCCGGCTTCACCGATAATGCAGGCCACGACAGGAGTCTTTACGCAGGCAACCATCCGGATGCACTGGGCTATGGAAAATGCCTGGCCCCTGTCTTCGGCCTCGGGCACCGGGTATGCGCCCGGCGTGTCCACAAAGGTGATGACGGGCCTCTTGAACTTTTCCGCAAGCTTGAACAGCTTGATCGCCTTGTAATGCCCTGACGGGCTTGCCATGCCGTAGTGATAGCGGATATAGTCCTTCTTTCCTTCAGAACGCTTCTTATGCCCTATGACCACGACCGGGATGCCGTCCAGAAACGCGAGCCCGCCCAGGACCGCAGGGTCGTCCTCATACATGCGATCGCCTTTTAGCTCCGTAAAGTCATGGAATAGGTGCGTAATGAACTCATCGATTCCAGGCCGTTCAGCGTGGCGGGACAGCTCCACGGAGCTCCAACGGGAGATCCCCTCGTAGATCTCTTTTCTGAAGACCTCGACTTTTCGCTCGATCTCCTCAGTATCCACCCCCTTGAGCTTCGAGATGGTATCCTGGAGCTCTTTAAGGGCATTGTCGATATCAGTGAATTTCTCTTTGGATTTCACTGGAGCTCCACCCCCTTGGGACCTACGATCTCGGTGAGTCTCCTGAGGAACTCCCTCACCGGAGCAACCATATAATCCCTGCCTGCATCGATATTGACCACGGCGGATTCAGTCTCCACCTCGAAACAGAGCGGGCACGTCCCTTTACTGCCTATGACCGTGTCCTTGAGGTCTTTCAACTCATCAGTCCTCAATGAGCCGGAGAGTTTTACTATAACCCGTTTTGCCAGCACCATATCGGCTCCGTCCAGCGGCAGGACCTCTTCGGCTATAAGGTCGAAGGTCTGCTTGTCCGTTTCTGATCCTCCGTTCTCGTCATCCCGATTGACCCTTGCCCTGATGATCACCGGCTCATCGGAAACAATGAGGGACTGGAACTTTCCGTAACACTGGGGAAAGAAGAGGACCGGGGTAGAGCCTTCAAGGTCTTCGAGCACCCCTCTCGCCATGGCCTCGCCTTTCTTGGTCCTTGTCACTGTCACGTTATTGAGGACACCCGCCAGAACCACCGAGGCGGGGGCATCCTTAAGGCTCAGGGTCGTGGCCGTAGCATACTTGTCAATGAGCCGTTCATACTTGATGAGAGGATGTCCCGAAAGGTAGAACCCCATGCCGTCTTTTTCCATCTTGAGCTTCTCAGCCTCGGGCCAGTCCGGGATGTCAGACAGCACAAAGGGTTTTCTGATATCTTCCGATGCGAATTCTTCGAGGTTGAACAAGGTCCCCTGCGCATCGCTCTTGCTCCTGGC
>DATKLV010000213.1:0-17524 GCA_035542255.1 Desulfomonilia bacterium
GACCTGGCTGGATATTACCAAGAGATATCTCTTTACCAAGGCTCTGAGACAGGGTTTTCTCGATCCTTGTCTTGATCATTCTATATGAGAAGAAGAAATGTATAGAGGCTATAATTACTATTAGGACAACAAACCCAGAACAGAACTTGAGCCATAAGGGAATAATTATTTTTCACTCATATGGATCCTTTATCTAGGATATAACCCTCAATAATATAATCTGTCTTATTCAAGACCCCAATGACGAATAAACTCTACTCCATTCATATCAACTACATTGCTTAATCTTTTTACAAGATCAGCTTTTAATGCCTTCATAAATTCTGTTTCATAGTTGTGCGTATAATCCTTTATACCAACTTCTGGCTTAGGCCCTTTGGTTATGACAATAGCTATGGCTGCATCAGAGCCTTTCAAACTATTATAAGGAGTTTTTAAGTAATTTCTTTTGCTAAATGATATTACATTTGGGTCCTCCCAACTTGATCTCTTAAGCTGTCCAAAACCATAATCTTTTGCAACACCTCTCACCACCTCCTCAATTTTGTCATTGATCTCCTTTGACGCAGGATTGGTGATAAAGCTTGGCGATGTCCTCCCAATCCAATACCTGCCCGCATAGCTCTTGTTCATAAACGAACATCCAAATGAGAAAATGACAATAAGCAGAGCAGACAGGACAGCCGATGATTTTCTCCATGCCATCTTATTCATGTCTTCCCCATTGTCATGGCTTGTTTATGCACAACCCCAGACAGTCTTCCGCAGCCTCCTTTAGCAGCTCGGACAGGGCGGGGTGGGGGTAATGGGGCTTGAGGAATTCCTCGACATGCAGCCCCTGCTCTATGGCGAGCGTGGCCCAGGAGATGAGCTCGGTGGCGTGGGGGGCCATTATGGTCACCCTCTCCATCTTCCCCTCGGGGCTGCAATAGACGTTTGCAAAGCCATCGGACGCCTCCATGATACGGGCCCTGCCCAGGGCGGATACCGGAAAAGTGCCCTTAATCATGGCAGTATGGTACTCTGGATCGATCCTCTTCCCAACTGAGGCTATCTCGGGGTCCGTAAAGACCACCGAAGGGATGGCCGAGTAGTCCATGGTTTGAGAACCGCCTGTGATGGTATCCACCGCAACCCCTGCTTCTTTGGATGCCACATAGGCATACATTTGAAAACCTTTTACATCGCCGATAGCATAGATGCCTTCAAGGTTTGTGTGCATGGAAGGGTCCACATCGATGCCTCCTGAGGCCGTGAAGGCAATGCCAAGAGACTGGAGACCTTCAGGAATCACCGGCTCTCTTCCGATGCAAAGCAGCAGACCTTCTCCGGTTACGGTGTCCGTCCCGCCTGGTGATTCCACCGTGAGCTTGTAGCCCGATGCTGTCTCAATGGTAGATACGCGGGCTTTTGTGATGAACCGCACCTTCCGGTACTGTTTCACCAGCTGCTCGGAAACCTCCTCGTCCTCGGTTGAAAGAACCCTGTCCAGCGCCTCGATGACAGTCACCTCCGTACCGAGGTTTGAGAATACGTGTGCCATCTCAAGGCCTATCACCCCGCCGCCCACGATCACCAGGGAAGAGGGGAGAGCTTTGAGGTCGAAGATATCATCGCTGGTCAGGACACCCTCGATATCGAACAGGGTGGGCTTTTTCGGCCGTGCGCCTGTGGCGATAATGATTGAGGAGGATGCGATGTGCTCCTCTCCGACTGTAAGGGTTTTATCAGGCTCTAACCGGGCGCATCCCCGGTAGGTATCCACCCCGGCTTGTTCGAGGAGATGCTCGATGCCCTTGACGAGCCGGGTCACGACTTTTGCCTTACGTGCATGAAGGCTTTCCAGGGTCAATGTTGCAGTTCCTGCATCGATGCCGAACCGTCGGGCGATCTTCATGCGGTTATAGAGGTTGATGCTCTCGATATACGTCTTGGAGGGTATGCATCCCCTGTTCGTGCACACTCCGCCCATCTGAGAGGCTTCGGCGATCCCGACCCGCAGGCCTTTCCTTGCACCGAGCAGGGCTGCGGTGTAACCGCCCGGGCCTCCGCCTATGACGAAGAGATCGTATGGTTTCGGCATGCCCATATTCAGCCCTTCCTCTTCTTCTTTTTTGCAGGTATGGGATAGAACAGGTCGATAAACGTATGCTTGAAGACCCCCAGGGCCTCCCGGTGTATTACCAGCATTTCCCTGCGAACGAGCGCGAGCTTGTGCAATTCGTTGTATTGGTCCACCAGGGAGTTGTATTCCTCGGTGCTCAGGGCCTCGTCCATGAGCGTCTCGATCTCCTTGAGCTTGACCAGGACGGACTCGAGCTGATGTCCGGAATGCCCCAGCGCCTTGGCCATCTCCTCGATGAGCTCTTCCTGGGTCTTGTCGATGCCGTCTTTCGCCACACATTGGCCTATAGCACACAAAATCCATACCGTGAAAGCTCCTGTCACTGTCTGGAGGATAATACCCAACGGCGAACAGGTTATCATGTTCTCCGTTACCAATCTGTGATAGGAATATAATGTCTTTGCGGATAAAGAAAGTCCTTCCGATATCCGATAAGCAAGCGTATACGGAGGGTTAATTGAATCTTGAGATTTTCTCTGAAGATGTCGACACCACGATCCGATCACTGGGGAAGCCCACCATCGACTCCCCGGTGAGGGGAACCACTATCTTTGTGGATGACAATGAACGGGTCATCATCGATACCTCACTGGAATCTTTCAACAAGTTCGTGATCGCCAAATCCGCACCGGCCACCTTCGAGCTTGCAGGGCCTCGCCGAAAGATCTTCTTCGACCCCTCCAAGACAAAGTGTGGGATCGTGACGTGCGGTGGGCTCTGTCCAGGCATCAACGATGTCATAAGGAGCATCGTGCTCGAGCTCTATCATGTTTACAGTGTGGAGAATATCTACGGCATCACCTACGGGCTCCAGGGTTTCATACCAAAGTTCAAGCACCCTCTCATCGAGCTCACGCCTGTCTATGTCGAGCATATACATGGAATGGGGGGTACGGTGCTCGGATCTTCCCGCGGATCTGAGAATATTCCTGATATCGTGGACGCCATAGAGCGGCTTAATATAAACATCATATTTTTCATTGGCGGCGACGGCACGCTTAAGGCGTCTTCCGCAGCCGCTAGGGAAGCCATGAGACGGGGGTTCAAGTGCTCCATAATCACGGTGCCCAAGACCATCGACAATGACATTAATTTTGTCTCCAAGACCTTCGGGTTCGATACCGCGGTGGAGGAAGCCAGGAAGGTCATTCAGAGCGCCCATGTGGAGGCGAAGGGCGCACCGAACGGTATCGGGCTCGTCAAGTTGATGGGCAGGGACTCGGGGTTCATTGCAGCGAGTGCCGCCCTTGCATCACGGGATGCCAACCTGGTGCTCGTGCCCGAGGAAGACTTTGACCTGGACGGCGACAGAGGTTTCCTCTCAACGCTTGAGAAAAGGCTCTCTTCAAGGGGACATGCCGTGGTCGTCGTGGCCGAGGGAGCGGGTCAGAGGTTCTTTCAGGATCTCCCTGAAGAGAAGGATGCCTCGGGTAATGTAAAAAAACATGATATCGGCCTTTTCCTCAAGGAACAGATCGAGCATCACTTCCGGACCCGAAGTATGCCAATTAATATCAAGTACCTCGACCCGAGCTACATGATCAGGAGCGTGGTGGCAAATGCCGCCGACTCCATCTTCTGCGGGTTCCTTGCACAAATGGCGGTTCATGCGGGTATGAGCGGTAAAACCGACATGTTGATCGGGCTGTGGAATAATGTATATGTACATATACCCAGTGCAATCTGTATGAAAGGGAGGAAGAAGATCGATACGAACGGGCCCTTGTGGATGAGCATAAGGGAATCGACCGGGCAACCCGTCATGAAGAACTAAAGAGAGGATTCCTCGGGGCCTGAACACGGATCGAAAAAGGAGCCGGTTATGGATGAGAAGAATTTACTGGAAGACGATATTATTGATCTCACTGACCTGTTGGAAGAAGGCAGTCCGCCCAAGAAGCCCCAGCCCATGGAACCCAAGAAGAAGATGGTGACCGAGCCGGATTCTTTTGATCTCGGCAAGGAGATTGCCATGGACTATGATGTCTCTATCGAAGAGATTGAGCAGAACAGCACTGTTCTTGCCGAGGAGACCCCTTCCGATCTAGATGCGAAGCCGCGGGTAAAACCCAAGGCCAAGGACGCGATGACCGACCTCCTGAACGAGCCCTTGGGCAACATCGAGGCTGAGATCGACCTGGCCATGAAGGACAAGATTGAGGAAGTGAGCCTTACTCCCAAAGAAGAGGAGGCGCTCCTCAAGGATGAGCCTGCGGTCGAAACACCTCCTGCACCTGCGATTGAAGAAGGGGCGTCTGCCCCTCCGGCAGAGGCCAAGGTGCCGATTGCAGAACCGGTGGCTGTGGAGGAGATCTCCATTCCCGCGCTCGAGCCGGCACCGGTGCAGGGACCTGCAAGCGGGGGCGTTGAAATGTCCCTGGCCGCAGCTATCCCTGTCGACATGCCCACAGAGGCTATTCTGGATTCGGTGATCACTGAATTCAAAAAAGAGATGCCTGCACTCCTCGAAGGCATTGTAAGGCCTGTTATGAAGGAACTCATCCAGGAGATCATTACATCGACCAGGGAGTCATTACCCGCAATCATCGAGAAGGTCATCCGCGAAGAGATCGATAAACTGAAAAAACTTTAAAAGCTCAGGGGGCTGATATTTTTTGGGCAGAACCCCCTGATTGCCATAACGAACTCCGGGACTCACCTTGTGATTGCCGGGGTTTTCTATGTCAAGGAAAGTGAAGTCAGCCTGATGCGCCGGGCGTCCGATAAGGAACTATCCACGCTCATTAAGGCACTGAGAGCCTTTTGCCTTTTGCGCCCCTTCATGCTATGAGATGAGCCACAAAGCTCATCAGGAGTACGACATGCTCGACAGAGATTATGACCCGAAGGATATTGAGCAGAAGTGGTATGCGATCTGGCTTGAGAAGAACTATTTCCATGCACAAGAACATGATGATTCGAGGCCTCCCTACACCATCGTGATCCCGCCTCCCAATGTCACCGGAGTACTCCACATGGGGCACGCGCTGAACAATACCCTTCAGGATATCATGATACGCTACAAGCGGATGGACGGGTTCAATGCCCTGTGGATGCCAGGCACCGACCATGCAGGCATCGCCACCCAGAATGTTGTCGAGAAGGCCCTGGCGGAAAAGGGGATCTCCCGGCATGACCTTGGCAGGGATGCCTTTATCGATGAAGTATGGAAGTGGAGGGAAAAGCATGGAGGCCTCATCATAAGCCAGCTCAAGAGGCTCGGAGCCTCCTGCGACTGGGACCGTATCAGGTTCACCATGGATGATGGTCTTTCGAACGCGGTGAGAAAGGTCTTCGTCGCGTTATATCAGGACGGGCTCATCTACCGGAGCGACTATATCGTGAACTGGTGCCCGAGATGCCATAGCGCTTTGTCCGACCTCGAGGTCGAGCATGAGGAAGAAGACGGCTATCTCTGGCACATCAGGTACCCGCTTGCCGACGGGAGTGGAGAGGTGGTGGTGGCCACCACCAGGCCCGAGACCATGCTCGGTGATACGGCCGTGGCGGTCAACCCGACTGATGAGCGATATAAGGCCATGATCGGGAAGGACCTCATCCTTCCGGTCATGAACCGACGCATTCCCATCATCGCCGATGCGCTTGTAGACAAGGAGTTCGGCACCGGAGCAGTGAAGGTCACGCCCGCCCACGACCTCAACGACTATGAAATGAGCCTGCGGCACGGGCTTGAAGTCATTGTGATTATCGATGAATCAGGGAACATGAATGCCAATGCCGGGCCGTATAACGGGCTTGACCGGTTCGAGTGCAGAAAGCGGCTGGAGACGGACCTTCAGGATCAGGGATTTCTTGTGGACAAGACCCATTACCGTGTCCCTGTGGGGAAATGCTACCGGTGCAAGACCACCATCGAGCCCTACCTATCCAAACAGTGGTTCGTCAAGACCAGGTCACTGGCCGATGAGGCCGTCAAGGCGGTCCAGGAAGGCAGGACGAGGATAATCCCCAGGAACTGGGAAAAGGTCTATTACGAGTGGATGAACAACATCCGCGACTGGTGCATCTCACGGCAGATCTGGTGGGGGCACAGGATCCCTGCCTGGTACTGCGACGAGTGTGAAGAGGTCATCGTGAGCGAGACCGAACCCGCGGGGTGCTCAAAGTGCAAATCGCGAACACTCAGGCAGGAGACCGATGTCCTCGACACCTGGTTCTCGTCCGGATTATGGCCTTTCTCCACCATGGGTTGGCCGGAACACACGGAAACGCTGAAGCGCTTCTACCCCACCGATGTGCTTATCACCGGATTCGACATCCTCTTCTTCTGGGTGGCCAGGATGATGATGCTGGGCCTCAGGTTCATGAACGATGTCCCCTTCAGGGATGTCTACCTCCATGCCCTGGTGCGCGACGAGCAGGGCCAGAAGATGAGCAAATCCAAGGGCAACATCGTGGACCCCATCGTGGAGATGGACAAGTATGGGGCCGATGCATTCCGGTTCGCACTGACAGCCTTTGCAGCCATGGGAAGGGATGTCCGCATCAGCGACAAGCGCATCCAGGGCTACCGGTTCTTCATCAACAAGATCTGGAATGCGGGCAAGTTCGTCTTGGCCAATATACAGGGATTCGATCCTAGAAGCATGGCCTTAGATACGGCGAAACTAGGGCTAGCTGAAAAATGGATCCTTTTCGAGCTGAACAAGGCAGTCAGAGAGGCCCGCAAAGCCCTTGACGAGTACCGTTACAACGACGTCGCGGATATCCTCTACCAGTTCACCTGGCACACGTTCTGCGACTGGTACATCGAGCTGAGCAAATCCATGCTCAATACCGACGGGGCTCAGTACACCAGGTGGGTACTTCACTATGTGATGAAGTCCATTCTCGAGCTCCTGCACCCCATCATTCCCTTTGTGACCGAAGAGGTATGGCAGTGCCTGCCCGGCAGAGAAAGTGAATCCATCGTGATTGCATCCTATCCGAAGGAGAGGCCGGAGTTCGTATTCACCGAAGATGCGGAGCTCATGAGCTATATCATCGAGGTCATATCAGGTGTGCGCAGCATCCGTGGAGAGACGGGCATCTCTCCGTCCGTGATGCTCGATGTGGTCATCAGGGTACCGGAGTCCAAGCTGCAATCTCTGATCGGTGCGCACAGTGTGCATATCAAAGACCTCGCGAGGGTCGCACAGGTGAAGTTCATCAACCACGACGGCGAGCGTCCGAAGAAGTGCGCCCTTGCCGTTACCAAAGGTCTCGAAGTCTATGTGCCCCTTGAAGGAGTTGTCGACATCGACAAAGAGACCGAACGCCTCACCAAGCAGATGGGCAAAGTAAAAAAGGAACTCGAAGAGAAGAATAAGAAGCTCAACAATCCCAATTTTGTCGAAAAGGCAAAGAGGGAAGTCGTTGAAGAGCAGCTCAAGATAAAGGAAGGTCTCGAGTTCGAGTTGCAGAGCCTCCAGAAGGCCTATTCACTGCTCCTAGGGTAATGAGTGCGCTGATCATAAAGGGTTTCATAGAAGAGGTTATTGATCTCGCCCGGGTGGACTCCACAAACCAGTATGCGCTGAATACAGGAAAAGCGGGTCTGCTGGTCCGTGCCCGTATGCAGACATCAGGGCGGGGCAGAAGAGGCAGGGCATGGTTTTCCCCTGAAGGAGAAAACTTATATATGACCCTTACACTCACCCCACCTGAAGAACGTTATCCCATCATTGCCGGCGTTGCAGTCCGGGCAGCCGTATCGGATCTCCTTCACTATCAGCCAGTGGAAATAAAATGGCCCAATGACATTGTCATATCAGGCAGGAAGGTGAGCGGTATTCTCTGCGAGACCAAGGGGTCCATCACAGCCGTCGGCATCGGCGTCAATGTGAATCAGGCGGATTGGCCTGTGGATCTCGAGCACAGGGCGGTATCCCTGAAGCAGGTATCGCAATGTGCATTCAGCATAGATGCGGTCACTCAAACGATCTGCGGATATCTACATAGATACCTTAAGGTATTCCGCAGCCGAGGCTTTGGACCCATCCGGGATGAGTTTCTCCGCAATGGTATGCTTGATCATCATGAAGTTCACGATGACAAAGGTAAAAAATGCACGATCATCGACCTCACGATGGACGGTCATCTCGTTGTTGTTGCTGACGGCAAAAAAAAGACCATGATTCATGAAACCGTATCCCTCGGATGGGACAAGGAATTATGATGCTCAGGTCCTCCGGAAGCTTGATCAGGTAGCGCTCTTTTTTATCATGATAGGATTCGTTTTATTTAAGAAAGTTCATGAGACCCGACCCTTGTATTTTCCCCGGATGATGCTTACTACATATTAATCGGGAGGCTATATGCGCATAGATAGAAATATAAAGGAAAGAGGTCATGATCCTTACAGCGAAGGCCGTAAACATACCGAAGGGGCATATTGCCCTGAATGTCGCGCCGCCTATCAGGGAGGCCGATGGGTATGGCCCGAGAGGCCTGTTGCCGTTGGTGAACCCATACTCTGTTCCGCCTGCAGGAGGATCAGGGACAACTATCCTGCCGGAGAGGTATATCTGTCGGGCAACTATATGATAAAACACAAAAATGAAATTGAGAACCTGATCCGGAAGATAGTCAAGGACGCAGGTGAGCGATCACCACTTAAGAGGATCATGGATATCGATCAGACCGATGACGGTTTGCGTGTGAGGTTGACCGATGACCATCTGGCAAGGCATATAGGTGATGCCTTATACCGTGCCTATAAGGGGGATCTGGAGCTTAAATATTCTGATGAGCAGAAATTCGTGCGGCTCTACTGGCACCGCGATGAATGAGCAAGCTCCTCATCATAAATGCCGATGACCTTGGTTTGAGTAAGGAGATCAACACCGGTATACTGCAGAGTATTGAGTGCGGTGCAGTGAGCGATACATCTCTCTTGGTCAAGGCCCCATATGCCCGGCATGCAGTGTCAGGACTCAAATCCCTTGGCATAAGGCATCTCGGTATACATATTAATCTTGATGATGTCTTGGGATGGAGACCTGGTGGTGTCGAGCTCAATGACAGGCACAAGCTCTTGGAGATGCTGGACGAGCCCGATTTTATCAGGGAGTGCATGCAAGAAACCACAAAGCAGATCGAGATCTTCTTGTCCTTCGGTCTCACACCCTCACACATAGACACACACCATCACGTGCATGGGTTCGCTCCCATCTTCGAGGTCCTCTTAGATCTTTCAGGTGTATGGAGTATCCCGGCCATGAGGTTCAGCAGGCAGGGGTACAGGCTTCCCACCCGGGAAGACATACCCTTCGATGATGAACTTTATGGCCGTATGGAGGTCAGGCTCAGGCAGAAGGGGATAAATTTCAGTTCAAGATTACTGGAGGGTGCCCGCATGATCGATGTTATCTATCATGGAACCACAGAGCTTGTTGTTCACCCTTCTCTGGGGGGAGAAACCTGGAGATCGGAGGAATTTGAGATCCTTCGATCAAGAATCGATGCCAGGGAATTGGATCACATCGGTATAAAGCTGATAAGCTTCAAGGATTTCACCAGCGATGTTTAAACAGTTCCAGGTTGTCCATGTGAATCGAAGGACATATTGCGAAAAGTCAGGACAATATCCACGAGAACCATGATCCCGTTCAATGCATACAGGGTCACCACCCAGTCGAGGCTGTAAAACATCTTGTGCAGGATGCCTGCGATATAACCCACAAAGACGATGATTAGGAAGGCTATGCTCTTGCCCTTGGCGGTCTTTGATACATAGGATTTATAGATAGATGTGGGCCAGGCTGAGCCGAAACATACCAGCATAATAACCTCGAATATGCTCATGGTTGATCCTACCCTTTTCCTGATTTGTTGTTCACTGTTTTGGTAACATGGATCCGAGAGCAAGGCCATGAATAATCATAATCGGCTATCATGAGAATTCAGGAAACAACTGCTATCCATAAGTGAAAGACCGGAGAGGATGAAACCCCTCCGGTCGTGAGAGATCCTTTTGGGAGTGATATGGTCTATACGGCGGAGGCCATTTTGAAGATGGGCAGATACATGGCCACAACTACGAAGCCGATAACGCCGCCCAGGAAGACCATGAGCATAGGTTCAAGTGCCGAGGTGAGAGCATCTACTGCCGTATCAACCTCCTCGTCGTAAAAATCGGCTATTTTCCCGAGCATCTGGTCCATGGCGCCCGTTGCTTCACCTACGGATATCATCTGCACCACCATTCCGGGGAATATGCCGGTCTGCTCCAAAGGTTCGGACATGGATCTACCCTCACTGATGGCTGTCCTCACCGTACGGATGGCATTCTCCACAATGACATTGCCGGCGGTCTTGGAAGTGATTTCCAATCCGTCCATGATGGGAACACCCGAGGAGATCATGGTGCCCAATGTCCGTGTGAACTTGGCCACAGCAACCTTCCTGAGCAGATCACCCAACACGGGGAGCCTGAGCGCCATCTTATCCATGTAGAAACGTCCCTTCTCCTGGGACCTGATTGATTTGAAGGCTACGGGGAGCAATGCAATGATAATCATCATGGCCCACCAGAATTTTCTGAAAAAATGGCTCAGGTTAACGACCAGTTGTGTGGGAGCAGGGAGTGCAGAGCCGAACTGTTTAAACATGTCCTGGAACGTGGGGATAACAAAGATCATGAGCACTGCAACGACGATAAAGGCAACACTGAGCACGATGATAGGGTAGGTCATGGCGCTCTTGATCTTGTTTTTGAGGTTCTCGTTCTTTTCCATATAGACTGCAAGGCGATTCAGCACCGTATCAAGAACACCGCCTATCTCACCTGCTGAAACGAGGTTCACATAGAGGCTGTCGAATACCTTAGGGTGCTTGCTGAGTGCATCCGCAAAGGTGCTCCCGCTTTCTACATCCTGTTTTATCTGAACGAGAATCTTTTTAAAGCTTGGTTTGGGCTGCTGGGAGGACAAGATGTCAAGACACTGGACAAGCGGCAGCCCGGCATTGATCATGGTGGAGAACTGTCTGGTGAAGATGACGATCTCCTTGGTCTTGATGCCTTTCTCAAAGAGGGCGATCTGTTTAGCCTTAGATTTCAGCTTTGTAGGTATGATTCTCTGCCTTTTAAGTATCATGGCTGCTGCAGCCTTGTCGGAAGCCTCGATCTCACCCTTCTTGATACTCCCGTTGGCGAGTTTACCTTCCCAAACGAATACTGACATGTGTTTATCTCCTCTCTGTTCCGGATACGTTCCTGTGCTGAGCAGGGGACGCTATCATCTGCCTGAGTTCCTCAGGATCCATAGATCTGCCGAGTGCATCATCCAAGGATATGAGTTTGCGCATATAGAGATTAAAGAGTGATTGATTCATCGTCTGCATACCGTGCTTGGTCTGTCCGACCTGCATCTGGGAGTAGATCTGGTGGATTTTGTCTTCTCTGACGAGGTTCCTGATCGCCGGGGTCGATATCATCACCTCGGCCGACAGCACTCTTCCTTTTCCATCAAGCCTGGGGATGAGTTGCTGTGCGATGACGGCCTCCAACACGAACGCCATTTGGGCACGTACCTGCGATTGCTGGTGTGCAGGAAATGCGTCCACCACGCGGTTGACCGTCTGAACCGCTGAATTGGTGTGCAGGGTTGCAAAAACCAGGTGGCCTGTCTCGGAAATGGTGAGAGCCGCCTGCATGGTCTCCAGGTCTCTCATCTCACCGATGAACACAACGTCCGGGTCCTGCCGAAGGATGTATTTGAGGGCAGTAACAAAGCTCTTTGTGTCTGCGCCTATCTCCCTTTGATTAACAAGACACCCCTTGTGTTTATGGACAAATTCTATCGGATCCTCGATGGTCACGATGTGGTCGTGACGCTCGATGTTGATCTTATCGAGGAAAGCGGCAAGTGTTGTGGATTTACCGCATCCTGTCGGTCCGGTCACAAGGATCAGTCCTCGAGGAAGAGTTGTCAGTTTCATGACAACAGGCGGGAGGCCGAGTGTTTCCAGAGACAGGATTTCATAGGGAATCATCCTGAACACGCCTGCGAGAGCTCCCCTCTGGATGAATATGTTGGCCCTGAATCGGGCGACACCTTTAATGCCGAAGGAAAGATCGAGCTCCTGTTCTTCCTCGAACTTATGCTTCTGTGTCTCAGTAAGGATGGAATAGAGCAGTTCACGAGTGGACTTAGGATCCATCACCGGGACATCAAGGGGATAAAGCTGCCCTCTTACCCGGATCTGCGGAGGCGATCCGGTAGTGATATGTAAGTCGGAAGCGCCCTTTTCCACCATCGATTTCAGTAAGTCATAGATAGAATGTTCCAAAATACCTCCCGGTTAATCGGCCATGGTCGTTCTTAAGATTTCTGCTACCGATGTGGTCCCATCGGCCACCTTTGTGAGGCCGCTCTGCCTCAAGGTCTTCATCCCCTGACTGATGGCCTGAGTTTTGATCTCTGATGCGGATGCGCCCATGAGGATCAGCTCCCGTATCGACTCGGTTACGGGCATAACCTCGTACAGGGCTATCCTTCCCTTGAACCCTGTATTACCGCAGGTAGGGCAGCCTTTCCCTATGAGGCACTCGACATTTTTTGCAGCATCAGGGTCCATACCCATCTGGATGAGTGTCTCATGAGAGACATCTTCATCTCTTGTCTTGCACCCCGGACACACTTTCCGTGCGAGCCTCTGCGCCACAATAAGATTTACCGCGGATGCCACAAGGAATGGCTCTATACCCATATTCAGAAGTCGGTTGATCGTTGACGGAGCGTCATTGGTATGGAGCGTGGAGAGCACGAGGTGTCCTGTCAAAGCCGCCTTGATGCCTATCTCGGCGGTCTCGAAGTCACGGATCTCTCCTACGAGTATGATATCCGGGTCCTGCCTGAGGAAGGATCTCAATGAATTCGCAAAGGTCAGGCCGATTTCCTCATGCATCTGGACCTGATTTACCCCAGGGAGATTGAATTCCACGGGATCTTCGGCAGTGGATATGTTGCTGTCGATCTTGTTGAGCTCTGAGAGGGCGGAATACAGCGTAGTTGTCTTACCTGAACCGGTTGGTCCGGTTACGAGAACCATGCCCCATGGCTTGTAGATTGCTTCTTTGAAGCGAGACAGGGCTTGTTCTTCAAAACCGAGCTTGGTCATGTCAAGCTGGAGGTTTGATTTATCGAGAATTCTCAAAACAACCTTTTCACCGAAAAGTGTGGGTAGTACTGAAACACGGAACTCCACCTCCTTACCACCCTGGATCTTGAGCTTGATTCTACCGTCCTGAGGCAATCTTCTCTCTGCTATATCAAGTTTTGCCATGATCTTCAGTCTTGAGACCAAGGCGTTCTTCATGCGGATAGGAGGTTTCATGGCCTCGTGGAGCATACCGTCCAGCCTAAAGCGGATCCGCATGAATTTTTCATAAGGTTCGATATGGATATCGCTTGCCCCTTTCTTGATGGCATCCACAAGTGTCAGATTGACCAGCTTGATGACAGGGGCCTGATCCGCTTCCTTTTCCAAGTCTCCCACAGCGATATCATCGCCATCGGCTGAGACCTCTACAGAACCGGCAAACTCTTCCATTCCGCTCAGTGCATCATCAAGGGAGGCGGCCTGGTCGTAGAAATGATCCAAGGCCCATTTGAGAGAATCCTCGGAGGTGACGTATACCTCAATGGAATATCCGGTCAAGAACTTGAGATCGTCAACTGCGAAGATATTCGTAGGGTCGGTCATGGCCACCTTCAGGGTGGCACCATTCCTCTCAAAGGGAATGGCATGGTATTTCTGGACTACATTGATGGGGATAAGCTTTACGATTTCCGGATCGGGAGTAGTATTCTTCAGGATAATCGATGGAAGCCGGTATTGCTTTCCGAGAAATTCAACCAGTTGCTCTTCACTGATATGTCCAAGCTTGACTAGCTGAGACCCCAGCCGGGTCCCCGAGACTTTCTGCGCCTTCTGTGCCTCAAGGAGTTGTTCATTTGTAATCAGAGCATTTTTTACTAACTGCTCACCAATACGCTCATTAGCCATAGATCACCTTAATTGACTATCGGCAGTTGGGGAGCCTGACTTTAACCAGGTTAAACCGGCATTCAATGGTGTAATTGTTTGGTTTCCAAACACTTATTGTGTTTCCATTCCTACTCCTGCAGCCTAGAAAATAGTACACGACCTCTCTCCCCCTTTTAGGAATCAAAGTCATACAGTAAGCATCATGAAGGAGTGTATCTTTATGGATTCATGGCATTAAAAGTATCATTTGAACATTGTCAACTCCCCATAATTCAGGAATTGCAATCTTCTGGATAATCCTGTTGCCGGATATATGTCTCGAACCCTGCTAGTGCCGTGTATTGTACCCTCTTATAACAAGCCTGAAAACAAAAACTTAATGTGGAGATGGGTTCATGTCTTATCAGGGATAATCTTCTTATCCTTTCCTGTACGGATCTGGTTGATTGATATCACCTCACCACCTTGGCGGCCGGACTTACTTCTCGGATATGGTTTCTGTTGTTCCGGTTTATCCAACGGTTTGATCTGTATGGGGATGTCTTTCATGGTAAACGATGATCCTTCCAGGTATTCTTTTCTGAGAATCCAAGTCATCTCCTGGGGAGGGAAGCTTAAAAACAGGAACTTCACCTGATACCAGTTAGGTTTGATATCAGGCTCAATTGATTCAATCCGAGCATATACCGACGGTTTGTTATTGATATGGATGATGACTACATCACCGGTGACACCCATGAAACCTACCTATCATAAAGAGTAAATCATATCCATGGTGATTTCATAAATGAAACCATGACATGATCTTTTATGCCAAACGGTTAGGTCTTTAAAATCATATGAGGTGAAGGTTGTGCTCCGTCTTGAAAAATCCTTGTTTTTGTGGAAGACTACCTTGATGTCCTCCATCTTGTTATTAATGAGATCTGGGTTATTTGACCATAGGTGCATGATTTAAATAATCTCTTATAATTTATTTATGCTAAAAAGACGATGATGGATAAGAGATGGCTGAAGAAATCCTTTTTGTTGATGATGAAGAATATATCCTTGATATCGCGCAGCAGATCTTTGCTGAACGTGGTATAACCATACTTGCCGCACAGAGTTCTGACGAAGCCCTTGATATAGTGAAGAATCATGAGGTTGCCGTACTTGTCTCTGATAACCACATGCCCGGTATGAAGGGGATCGATCTCCTCTCAAAGGTCAAGGCGATATCTCCTGATACCATGAAGATCTTGATGACTGGGTTTGCCGACCTTGAAACAGCCCTGGATGCCATCAACAGGGTGGAAGTATTCCGATTTATTGTCAAACCATGGGAGAATACACAACTTGTGGGTCTCGTGGAAGATGCACTGAAGCGTTATCGGCTCATTAAATCCATCCTTAGAGGCGATGAGAATATGATGCGCTCTTTGGTTCATGCCCTTGAACTCAAGGATCCTTACACAAGGGGGCATTCCGAACGGGTAGCGGGCTATGCACTCATGATTGCATCACACCTCGGTCTATCCGAAGAGGCCTCAACCTCTATACGTTATGGGAGCTGGTTGCACGATTGCGGCAAAATAGGGGTTTCTGAGAACATCCTTAATAATGAGGGACCTCTGGATGAGACGGAGATCCACGTTATCAGAAATCACCCCCTCTGGGGTGCCGATGTAGCAAGGAAGGGTCACCTGACCGGGATGATTGTTGATATCATCCTTTCACACCATGAGCGTTATGACGGTAAGGGATACCCTTCAGGCCAGCGGGGAGAGGCGATCCCCATTGAAGCTAGAATCGTTAGTGTAGCCGATATCTATGATGCGCTGACAACAGAGCGCCCCTACCGGATGGCGTATACGAGAGAAAGGGCGCTGGAGATGCTCCTTTCCATGAAGGGTAATGTACTCGATCCAAAGATGGTGGATTGTTTTGTATCCATCATGCAAAAAAGGGCATGAGAAAAAGAGAGACACCCCCGGGATGGATTCATCCTGGGGGGATTTGGCGTCCCCAAGGGGATTTGAACCCCTGTCGCCGGCGTGAAAGGCCGGTGTCCTGGGCCTGGCTAGACGATGGGGACATACAGTGAGCCAGGAGGGACTCGAACCCTCGACCACCGGATTAAAAGTCCGATGCTCTACCGACTGAGCTACTGGCTCAGTTCGAACCCCCCTATGTCATGGTTAAGGGAAAATATCAAGGATAAAAAAGGATAACATATTTAATGGAAGTCTTTGTATTGTAAGGCATCATGAGCATTGAGACACCTGATATTTTCCCCTCATATTGAATGGTGTTTTGCGGGAGAGCGGAGTTGTGTTATAAACGATATCTATATGATTTGGGTTATTCTCTATCTTCCCGTAGCCGCTTATCTGAGTTATGTGTTTACTTCGCACTTGGAACTTCTCTCATGGTCCATCGTATTTGCCGTAATACTTGGGTTCAGTATAGTTGAATGGATGATGGTGAGGAAAGATCATTCTCGTCCAAAGACAATCCTTCTGATCATATGCCTCACTCTCGTATCACTTCTTGGGGGGATGCTCTTCCGTTGAGGTTGACTTTATGATTCTATCAGGTTTTATGAAGAGACGGATTACATATCCTCTGTGTAATAGTAATCATAGATTTTGGACACTCTTATCCCCTGGATGGAGAAGTAAAACTCGTCTCCCTTCTCAACCCCGCTGACTTCCGCTACACCCGACTCCTGTGCCTGGAAGATTTTGGTGTTCCCAAAATCGAAAATGGGTAAGGCCTTGCTGGTATAGGTCCAGATAGTCCCATCATCGGAGATGGTTGAGATGATGTACTCACCCTGCTTCAACCACTTTTTGATACCCTGAAATTCGAATTTCCTACTGTCCCTATACATGACGGCCTCTCTCTTCATTGCTGGTTCCTTCCTAATGTTACTTATCGGAAGTTGAGAGAGATCGCTTAACGTCTTTACGAGGGTGTACGCAGGTTTTTTGAATCTTTGTAGAGTTTGTAGTCCATGCTGTCCACAAGTGCCATCCAAGAGGCCTCGAGGATATTGCTCGATACCCCCACGGTATACCAATGATCCTTTTTATCACCTGATTCTATGAGGACCCGCACCACCGATTCAGTTCCTTTTCTGGAGGATATAACCCTTACTTTATAGTCAAGAAGCTCTACATCCTGTATCCCTGGGTAGAACTTCTGAAGGGCTTTTCTGAGCGCCCTGTCCAGCGCGTTGACCGGACCGTTTCCGAGGGCCGCTGTGTGTTCTACATTGCCGTCCACTTCGATCATGATAGTGGCCTCGGATACAGGGTCGGTGTCATCACTTCTCCGCTCCGTGTTCACCCGGAAACCCTTGAGTTTGAAAGAGCGCATGTGCTCACCCATGGATTTTTTCATGATGAGTTCCAGTGAGGC
>DATKLV010000214.1:0-8613 GCA_035542255.1 Desulfomonilia bacterium
ATAAACCTGGTGAGAAACAGTATGATACCGGATTCGGTAATCGCCCTGATGGATGAGCTGGGCGCCGATTTCAGGCTCCTGCTCCCCTTTGATGAAGAGCTTGCACTGGCCGGCGAGGAAGGGCGGAGCATACGGAACGTCAGCCCGGCCAATCCGGTACTGGCAAAGGTCGGGGGATTCATCTCGCAGCTGAAGCTGCAGGAGAAGTGAGCCGTGGACGACACCAGGAAAAAGGCTGAAGAAAGGGCCTGCGATCCTGCATCGATAGAAGCGATCAGAAAGGCGGAGCGGGACTGCATCGACCTGAGTTTTTTCCGCATGGACTCTCAGAAGAGCCAGTGCACCTACGGTACCAAGGGGCTCTGCTGCCGGATCTGCCACATGGGACCCTGCCGGATCACCGCCAAGGCGCCCCTGGGCGTGTGCGGCGCCGATGCCGACACCATTGTCGCGCGCAACTTCCTCCGCGAGGTTGCGGGCGGTTCAGCGGCCCATTCCGATCACGGCAGGCACCTGGTGCTGCTGCTGAAGAAGATCGGCCTCGGGAACGGCGGCGGCTACACCATCAAGGATGAGGCGGCCTTGCGGAGGACCGCACATGCGTACGGCATCGACGAGGACATGCCTGCTCCCGAGCTGGCCGTCAGGCTGGCCGAGGTCCTGATAAACGAATACACCTCCCAGGAGGACAGGCTCGAGACCCTGAAGCTTGCACCCGTGAACCGCCAGGGTGTTTGGCTGAAGAGGGAGGTGGGGCCTGCAGGCATCGACCGGATGATAGTTGAAGCCATGCACCGCACGCATATGGGTGTGGACCACGACTACAAAAACATCCTCATGCATGCCTTCCGCCTGGCGCTGGCCGACGGCTGGGGAGGCTCCCGCATCGCGTCCATGGTATCAGACGTGCTTTTCGGTACGCCGACGCCCGTGAGGAGCACCGCGAACCTGGGCATCCTGGGCGAGCGCACAGTGAACGTCCTGGTCCACGGCCACGAGCCGGCACTTTCCGAGATGCTGGCCGCGGCCTCCGCCGACCCGGAGATCAAGGCCTATGCGAAGCAGCAGGGCGCACAGGGCATCACGCTCGCCGGCATCTGCTGCACTGCCAATGAGATCCTGATGCGCCACGGCATACCGCTCGCCGGCAACTTCCTCCAGCAGGAGCTGGCCATCGTGACCGGTGCCGTGGAGATGATGCTCATCGATGTCCAGTGCTGCATGCCTTCCCTGCCGGACGTCGCCAAGGCATACCACACCGAGATCGTCTCGACCAGCAGCATGGCAAGGACCGTAGGCGCCACCCCTTCCACGTTCGACACCGATCATGCCTATGAGATCGCAAAGGGTCTCCTGAAGCGAGCCTGCGACAACTACAAGAACCGCGACCCCGACAAGGTGGCTATTCCCAGGCACTCCCAGCCACTCATTGCGGGGTTCTGCGTCCAGAGCATCAAGTACATGCTGGGCGGGACGTTCCGTGCCTCTTTCAGGCCGCTCAACGATGCCGTCATCCAGGGCCGCATCAGAGGGGTCGTGTGCATCGTGGGGTGCAACAACCCCAAGACCAGGCTCGACTCCTACATCAACACGCTCACGAAGGAGCTGCTCAGGGAAAACGTTCTGGTCCTGAAGACCGGGTGCGCGGCCATCGCCTCGGCCAAGGAAGGCAACCTGACGCCCGAGGCGGCCTTCGAGCTGGCAGGCCCCGGGTTGAGGGAGGTCTGCGAGGCCGTGGGAATGCCGCCGGTGCTCCACATGGGGAGCTGCGTGGACAATACCCGGCTCCTGGAGGCCGCCACCGAGATCGTTGCCGAAGGCGGCCTCGGAGAAGACCTGTCCGACGTGCCGGTCGTGGGTGTTGCACCCGAGTGGATGAGCGAGAAGGCCATTGCCATCGGCTGCTATTTCGTTGCTTCGGGTATCGATGTCGTCCTGGGCAATCCGTTCTATGTCTCGGGCTCCGAGAACGTGAGCCGGTTCCTCAACCGGGAGGCCTCCGAGGTCTTCGGCGCATCGTTCCATGTCCATGAGGACCCACACGAGGCGGCCCTCGCCATCCTGTTGATCATCGATGCGCGACGCGAGAAGCTCGGCATCAACAAGAAGGCCGAGCGGAAGCTCATGGATATGAAGGACAGGAGGGAGCTCGGTGTCTAGGCTCATCTGCTCGAGCGCCATCCAGGGGGCCATCCAGTGGGTCGCACGCGCCGAGGAAAAACTCGAGTCGGCCATCCGCGAGAAAGGCCCTGAATGCAGGGTGGCCTTCCCGGAAACGGCCTACCACCTCCCGATCATCTATTCCTTCACCGGCCTCAAGGCGGATACGCTTGCCGGCCTGCGGGGCATACTCGCCCAAGCCAAGGCGCTGTTGAGCGCACCACCTTCCGAAAAGGTCTGGCTGCCCTATCTCGGCAATACCCTGGATGCAGGCGTGGCGACCTTGTTTGCATGCGAGATCATAGAGGCATGCAAGTACCTCATCGGCCCCGACCCGGTGGGGGGCATCTGGCTTGGCGCGGCCAGCGACGTCATCATGCGGGAGCGCGGCATCGAGTTCGTGGATGGCACCGCCCCCGGATTCGCGGCCGTCACCGGGGCCGCCCCCACCAGCGGGATAGCGGTGAAGATCGCCCGCGAGCTGCAGGAGAAGAACATCTATGTGTTCATGGCAGGCTCGACGAACGGCACTCAGTTTGCCGAGCAGCTGGCCGAGGAAGGGGTGCAGATGGGCTGGGAGACCAGGCTGGTACCGTTCGGCAGGGACGTCTCGGCCCTGATCTATGCGCTCGGCTTCGCCAGCCGGTCGGCCCTTTCCTTCGGGAACGTGAAGCCCGGCGATTTCAGGGCCAACCTGAAGTACAACAAGGAGCGCATCTTCGCGTTCGTGCTGGCCCTGGGCGAGGTCGACAGCGAGAAGTACGCCGCTGCGGCAGGCGCGTTGAACTATGGCTTCCCGGTCATCGCCGACACCGATATCCCCCAGATCCTGCCCACGGGCATATGCACCTACGAGCACGTGGTGTCGAGCGTGCCGTACGAGAGCATGGTGGACAAGGCCCTGGAGGTCAGGGGGTGCAAGGTAAGGATAACCAAGGTCCCCATCCCGGTGCCCTACGGCCCGGCCTTCGAGGGTGAGCGCATACGCAGGCAGGACACGCAGGTGGAGTTCGGGGGCAACATCACGCCCGCCTTCGAGTTCGTGACTATGATGGACATGGATGAGATCGAAGACGGCGCCATCGAGATCATGGGCCCCGACGTGGACCAGGTCCCGCCGGGCTCGGCCCTGCCGCTCGCCATCTGGGTGGAGGTGGCGGGCAGGAAGATGGCATCCGATTTCGAGGCCATCCTGGAGCGGCAGATCCACCACCTCATCAACGGCGCGGAAGGCATCTGGCACATGGGCCAGAGGGATATCGTCTGGACGCGCATATCCAGGAGCGGGTTCGAAAAGGGGCTCAGGCTCAAGCACTACGGCGAGATCCTGCACGCCAAGCTCCTTTCCAACTACCCTGCCATTGTGGACAAGGTGAAGGTCACCCTCATCACGGAAAAAGACGAGGTCGAGCGGAGGCTTGAATCGGCCCGGAAGACATATGTGGAACGCAACCGCCGTCTTGAATCCATGACAGATGAGAACGTGGACGTTTTCTACTCCTGCCTCCTGTGCCAGTCCTTTGCACCCAACCATGTCTGCGTGGTCACGCCGGAACGCCTGGGTCTGTGTGGGGCATACAACTGGCTAGATGCCAGGGCAGCCTACGAGATCGACGAGACCGGCCCCAACAAGCCCGTGAAAAAGGGCGAGTGCCTCGACCCCGAAAAGGGCGTCTGGAAGGGTGTTGACGAGTACGTCTACCTTTCCTCCCACAAGACCATTCCTTCGGTGTGCTGCTACTCGATCATGGACAGGCCCATGACCAGCTGCGGCTGCTTCGAGGTCATATGCGCCTATGTGCCCGAGTGCAACGGCATCATGGCCGTCAACCGCGAATACACTCTCGACACCCCTGCGGGCATGACCTTCTCGACCCTGGCGGGGAGCGTGGGCGGAGGCCAGCAGACGCCGGGGTTCATGGGCTGCGGCAAAGTGTTCCTCACCTCCCGCAAGTTCCTCTTCGCCGAAGGCGGACACAAGCGCCTGATCTGGATGACAAAGGATCTGAAGAGGACACTGGGCGAAGACCTGAAGAGGCGCTTCGAGGAGGAAGGCGCACCGGATCTTCTCGACAAGATACCGGACGAAACGATCGCCGTCGACCCCCATGACATCAGGGCATACCTGGAAAAGGTCGGGCACCCGGTCATTGGCATGGGCGATATCGCAGCCTTTGCTAAGCACGACGAAGTACCCGTGGTTACGGCGCAGGGAGCACCCGGTAAGGAGACGGAGCCCGCACTAGAGGAGTCCTCCGGACAGCAGCAGCCGGAAGGAACATACGGCCGGGGCCGGGTTGCCCAATTGAAGGCCGAGCTGCTCGAACAGATCAAGGCCGAGATCAAAAAGACCTTCACCCAGGATGTGGTGGGGGAGATCATCGATGTCCTGAGCAGCAGGTTCCCGGAAATGAACCTGCAGGACCACATTCGCAAGGCAGGGGAGTTCGAGCAGACATCGGTCGAAAAGAAGGTCGGATCGGCGCCCGGGCCGGGCGCTGCGCAGCGCATCGCTGCCATAAAGTCTCTGGCCGTCAGGAAAGAGACCTGCGAGCAGGCTGTGTACGAGGTCATTCTCGGCGCTACCAGGGATCAGGGCGGCACGAGAGGCCGCACCCTGACCATCGGCGGCGACACGGCCATGCCCTTCCACCACTGGGAAGGTGCCGTGAAGAACAGGGCGCTGGTGGCCCTGGAGGTATTCGACAAGGTGAGCCCCAAGTACCCCGAGGTGCTGCGCTCGATGTGGGGCGATCTCCTGAACGACCCTGCGGGGATGGCAAAGGTGTGCGTGGAGAAATACGGCGCAGACCTCATCAGCATCAGACTAGAGGGTACGCACCCCGAAAAGGGAAACCGCTCGCCTGAAGAGGCCCTTCAGGTTGTCAAGGCTGTGCTAGCTGCCGTGGACGTCCCGCTCATCATCATCGGCCACAGCCACTTCGACAAGAACAACGAGGTGATGAAGGAGATCGCCAGGGGGTGTGCAGGCGAGAACCTCCTCCTGAGCTGGGTCGAGCAGGAGAACTATCGGACTGTAGCAGGGGCCGCGCTGGCCTACGGGCACTCCATCATCGCCCAGAGCCCCATCGATGTGAACATCGCCAAGCAGCTCTCCATCCTGCTCGCAAACATGAATGTCCGGCCCGGGAAGATCGTCATCGACCCGGTCACGAGCGCCGTCGGCTACGGTATCGAGTATACCTACTCGGTCATGGAGAGGATACGCCTCACCGGCCTTTCGGGCGACTCCATGCTGGCCTCGCCCATGATCGTCTCGCCCGGCCAGGAGTGCGCGAAGATCAAGGAGCTGCGCGCAGAACAGTCCGACTTCCCGGCCTGGGGGGACCTGCAGGAACGCTCCTCCCAGTGGGAGCTTTCCACAGCCGTCACGCTCCTCTACGCCGGGGCCTCGATCCTGATCATGTACAACCCCCAGGCGGCCGTGGCCCTGAAAAAGACCATCACCGGCCTGATGGACGGGAGGTAGGTCATGGCGTTGAGCGGACTCCAGATACAGAAGCTCCTGCCGCAGACCAACTGCAAGGAATGCGGGTCCAACACCTGCCTGGCCTTTGCCATGAAACTGGCTGCGAAGAAGGCTGACATCTCGGAGTGCCCGTATGCATCCGACGAGGCCAAGCAGGTCCTGGGGCTAGCCAACGAGCCGCCGGTCAGATCCATCGCGCTCGGACCCGAGAGGAAGCTCATGGCAGGCGGCGAGACTGTCCTGTACCGGCACGACAAGACCTTCGTGAACCGGACCGTCCTGGCGGTCAACATCAACGACTCCGACGATGGTGTAATGATCGACAGGATACTTGCCTCTGTCAGGGATTATGTGCTCGAACGGGTAGGGGAGAGCCTCACGGTGGACATGGTCTGCCTCACCCAGAAAGCCGCCGATGCAGAGGCGTTCCGCGGGCTTGCGCTCAAGGCGTGGCAGGTCACGAAAAGGCCCCTGATCCTGAGGGGCAGGGACGCCCAGGCTATTATCAAAGCGGCATCTCTCCTCAATGGGACGAACAGCATACTCTGCGCCCCGGACAGCGAAGCGGCTGAGATCCTCATTCCGTTCGCCAGAGAGCACGGGCATGCCGTTGCGCTCATCGCCCCGGACATGGATTCTCTGATCGAGTCGGCTTCGAGATTCCGCGGGAACGGGTTCAGCAACCTCCTGCTCCACCTGGAGACCCACTCACTCTCGGAGCGGCTGCAGGCAAACACCATAGCCAGGCGCGCAGCCATAAAAGACAGCTTCAAGCCCCTGGGGTTCCCCTTCGTGCACTTCATCGATACCGGCAACATCATGGACGACACCGTGGCGGCAGTCACCGAGATCACCAAGTACGGCAGTATCTGCGTCCTGCCGGGCTTCGACGCGTCCCAGCTCGCGACGCTCCTTACACTGAGGCTCAACATCTACACCGACCCGCAGAAGCCTATCCAGGTGGATCCCAGGGTGTATGCCGTCGGCGAGCCCACGCCGGATTCGCCGGTCTTCGTCACCACCAATTTCTCGCTCACCTACTTCATCGTCACCGGCGAGCTGGAGAACTGCGGCATCAGCGCCTGGCTGGTGGTGCCGGAATGCGAGGGCATGAGCGTGCTGACGGCCTGGGCAGCCGGCAAATTTTCCGCTGCCTCCATAGCCAAGTTCATCAAGGAGATCGGCCTTGAAGCGCAGATCAACACGCGCACCATCGTCATCCCGGGCTATGTGTCGCAGATAAGCGGCGAGCTGGAAGACAACCTCCCGGGATGGAGGGTTATGGTCGGTCCCGAAGAGGCATCGGACCTGGAGGGCTACATCAAAAGCTATGTAGCGGTTTAAATATATAGTCTGTCCTTGTTTCTGAATGTGTTATGATCCTGGAAGGTCCTGAGTTTGGCCACATGACCTGCAGTCCGGATCATCCAGATATAATATCATGAAATATTCTATAGGAATAAACTCAAGATCATGGCACAAACTTTACAGTTTTTTAAGGTTTGTAAAACTGAAGATTCTTTTGCATAATCAATGGTTGCCTGAGAGGCATGAGAGCCGAAACAAAGATTAGAAGGTTATATCTTTTCATAATGTGATCCTTAATCATGAAGCAAGAAGCAATACATTATGGATCGACATGCTAGACTTTTTATTTAAGACAAACATTTTTAGCTCCATACTTTCAGAAGCCGTTTATATCCCCTGCCTCATGCTGTTATTCCTGAACAAACTTTGAGACCCGTTCAAGTGTGATGCCTTCATCCTTCAGCTTGGGAACTTCACGTTGCAAGACAGCTATAGTCACAGGATGTGGATGACAGATGGCTATCGCGCTTGAATGTTTCATAGCCTTTCTTTTCAGCTCGAGCTGGACCATGATATACGCATCATTCTGCTCATTGTCGAGAAATACGTCACGCTTGTTGAAAGGAAGACCAATCTCCTCTGCAACCTTATACCCAACGGATTTTCCCGTAGTCATGCTGTCTATGTAGAAGAGCCCCTTGCTTTTGAGTTCTTTCTCCACAAGCATCATAATATTCCTGTCCTGAGTCACCTCAGAACCCATATGATTGTTCACACCGGATATGTACGGCACTTCTTTGAGGTCTTTACTGAGGATGTTGCCGATCTATTCTGGGGGCATGCCCCTATAGATTGCTCCTTCACCAGGGTCGAATCCAGGGGCACCCTGCATGGGCAAGTGCAACATGATCTCACGACCCTTTTCATGGAGATAGCGAGCAACCTCCTGTGTGTGAGGCTTCAGGGGCATGACTGAAAATGTGAGATCCCCATCAATGGAGGCAAGCTGTTCAGCCTCTTTAATATCAGGCCCCATGTCATCCACAATGATAGCTATATGGGCACCAGTGAATGAAGGGACATTATACTTCGGCGGGATAGCCTCAGCTAAATTATGATTGGGATATGAATACCCCTTTCCAGGAATATGAATGTACTAGCCAGGACCAGTATGATTGCTAAGACAACAATCCAGGTGGTCCGGTTGATCTTGATCTTTAATCTTCTTTTTCTCTTCTTCATCCTTGGGACTTTCTCTTTTTGCGATGCTTCGATGAGTTACTATTCACAGCCTTGATCCCTGGGTTTGCCCCATTATCAGCATAGGCATCAATCCCCTTTATGATGCCCTCGATAATGCTGTTCTGATAGGATTCTTTCTGGAGGAGCCTACATTCATTTGGATTGGTGATGAATCCTGTCTCGACAAGGATTGCCGGCATCTGTGCACCCACCAGAACATAGAATAATGCCTGCTTTACACCGTGGTTTTGGCATGTATTGTCTTGTCCATGAGTCGAGATAATAGCGTTCTGGACATATGTGGCAAACCTGGATGATTCGTTTATTTTGCTGTTGAGTTCAAGGTCCTGGATAATGAACTGGAGATCGCTTATAGATTTCGTGGATGTCTCGTTCTCCTTCGCAGCAACCCT
>DATKLV010000215.1:0-5619 GCA_035542255.1 Desulfomonilia bacterium
AGGAAGCGATCCGCAGGAGCAAGGACATGATGTACGGGCACCGGTGGAGATTTTCCTGCCTGTTGGGCAGGTTCACCGGCTGGATTATCCTGGGCATCCTCACGTGCGGCATCGGCTTCCTGTGGATCGGGCCGTATCTCATGGTGAGTGCTGCGAAATTCTACGAAGATCTGCGCGGTGAGAGTCAACCCACCAGCATGCCTGTCCCTGAAATTGCACCAGGTGCTTAGGATGGTCCCCTTCTCCCGCAGGAATAAGGTCCTTTTCCCCAGGACAAGCGGAGACCATTCAGCCAGGAACCCGATTTACTCCCGGATCTACGAAATCGTGAACCATATCCCAAGAGGCCGGGTCGCCACCTACGGCCAGGTCGCCCAAATGGCCGGCATCCCCGGCCATGCACGCCGTGTGGGTTACGCCCTGCACAATCTTCCCGACAATTCAAGTGTGCCCTGGCACAGGGTCATCAACCATAAAGGTCGGATCAGCCTTCCCCCGTGGACATCCGCGAGCTCCCTCCAGCGTGAGCTTCTTGAGGCGGAAGGTGTCGAGTTCGACAAGGACGATACGATCTCCCTGAAGACCTACCAAATAATATGAGAGATACGTCTATCAGCTATCCCTTCTCCTGTCTGAGGGATACGCCTTTCGGCCCTGTGGCCCTGCTCTGGTCGGTCCATAAAGGCGTCCCCAAGATCCTGCGCATTGTCCTCTCCAAGCCCGGAGTCTCAGCCAGGGACCGCGTGCACAACAGGTTTTCAGGCCTCACGCCTTCAACCTTCAGTGAGATCGATTCGACAGCCGAGCGAATCACGGCCTTCCTGGAAGGAGAGGATGTCCGGTTCTCCCTCGACATTCTACTCATGGACATGTGCACCGTGTTCCAGCAGAAGGTGCTCCGTGCCGAATTCTCCATCCCCAGGGGCAAGGTAAGCACCTACCAACGGATCGCCGGGCATTCGGGCTATGATAAGGCTGCCAGGCCCGTGGGTTCGGCGCTGGCAAGAAACCCCTTCCCCGTTGTCATCCCGTGCCACCGGGCCGTCAGAACCGATCGGACGCTTGGTGGATTTCATGGTGGTCTGGAAATGAAAAAGGCCTTGCTTGAGCTGGAAGGGGTTTTATTCGATTCCCAGGGCCGCGTGACGCCGGATCGCATGTATTACCGAAACAGGAGGCCTCAATAACAAACAGCCCCCGGCACTGCCGGAGGCTGTCGAACTTTGCAGCTAAGCAAATTTGTCTTTTATCTCAGCGCCTCGGCCACTACTTCGGCAATGTCTTTTACCGCCACCTTTTCCGCGTTCTTGTCCTTCAGGCCGTCTTCGAACATGGTCATGCAGTAGGGGCATGTCACGCATACGGTGTCAGGATTCATCTTGAGCGCCTCGGAAACACGCTCCAGGTTGATGCGCGTACCCAGGTGCTCTTCCATCCACATCCTGCCGCCGCCCGCCCCGCAGCAGAAAGACTGCGAGAGGTTTCTCTCCATCTCTTCGGGTCCTTTGCCGGTGGCCTTGCTGATTACACTCCGGGGTGATTCGTATATATCGTTATGACGCCCGAGGTAGCAGGAGTCATGGAACACGACCTTGCCCAGGTTCACAGACTTCTTGAGCTTCAGCTTGCCTTTGGCTATCAGGTCGTTGATGAGGTCGGCGTGATGGATGACTTCGCCTTCAAAGCCGTATTGCCGGTAGTCGTTCTTCAGGGTCGAGAAGCAGTGCGGGCACAGGGTGATGATCTTCTTCACGCCCTTGGCTTTGAACACCTTGACATTGTCTTTCGCCATCCTGTCGAACACGAACTCATTGCCGAGCCTGCGCACGCTGTCGCCGCAGCACAGTTCTTCTTTGCCGAGGATGCCCCAGGATACACCTGCTGCATCGAGGATGTTCGCCAGTGCCAGGGTGATCAGCTTGTTCCTGGAGTCAAAGGCGCCGGCGCAGCCCACATAGAGGAGATACTCGGTGGAGGCATCGAACGGCTTCACGTTGACCTGCGAGCACCACTTGGTCCTCTCGGTGGGTGCGATGCCCCACGGATTGCTGCGCTGCTCCATGTTCTCGAAGAGGTTCAACAGCTCTTCGGGAAAGTGCGCTTTCATCTCCACCAGGTAGCGCCTGAGCTGGAGGAGCTTGGGCATCTGCTCGATGAAGACCGGGCAGACTTCCATGCAGGCGCCGCAGGTGGTGCAGGACCAGATCTGATCCTCGGTGATACTCCCCTCTGTCTGGACACCGCCATGGGCCCCGTTCTTGCTGATCAACGGCAGTGATGGCTTCTGGCCTGCCTTTATCGCCGGACCATTGGTGAGAAGGTTGATCTTGAGGTCATGGATGACCTGTCTTGGGTTCAGCGGTTTGCCGGTGCTGGCAGCCGGGCATGCAAGCTGACAGCGGCCGCACTCGGTACACGCATAGGAATCAAAGAGGTCTTTCCAGGTAAACTGGTCCAGCGTTTCGACGCCGAACTTGTTTCCCTTTACAAAGGTTTCCACCGGCAGGGTGTTGGCCTTGCCGAAACGCCTGAAATAGCAGCTGGGGATGGAGGACAGGATGTGCATATGCTTGCTGTAGGGCAGGTAATTCAGGAAGGACAGGAAGATGAGCGCATGGACCCACCACCAGAATTCTTTCAAGGATTCGGCGCTCTCATGTGAGATCCCGCTGTAGAACATGTACCCCACTGCCCTGGATATGGGCATGTTGAGCTGCTCGTTGAGGGCTGCTATCTCCACGCCGTGCAGGTTGAAGTAGGCGATCATGAGGCCTGCGATCAGGGAGAGGATAATGTACGCATCCAGGGTGATTGCCTCGGGATAGGGAGGCGCCACCACGCGTCTGATGCCGGCCACGATGACGCAGATAAGCGCGAAGAGCGAAACCAGGTCGAAGAGGAAGTAGAGCGGATTATAGATTACTGCAGGCAGCATCTTGAAGGTCAGCGCCGGGTTCAGTCCCTTCAGGACGAACTCGGTGTTGGCGAGCAAAAGGACCATGAACGACCAGAACAGGACGAAGTGGTTGATGCCGAAAGGCTTCTGCAATACCCTTTTCTGGGCAAAGGCATAAAGGAATGTATCGCGAATCCTGGCTGCAACATTGTCGAAACGGTTTTCCGGTTTGCCGATGGTTACCAGCCCGAAACGGCGCACACAGCTCCATATGAAGAAGATAACAGCGGCTACGAACACTACAGTGAATACAATCGGATTCGGTATCATGAACTCTATCCTTTTCTCTTAGTTATCGTGTCTAGCAGACCTTCTGCGTCCCTCTTGCGGCCTTGACCTGACGAATTTGTTCCGTAATCGCCGGGACGATCTGGAACAGATCGCCCACGATGCCGAATGTCGAGACCTCGAAGATCGGGGCATCATGGTCGCGGTTGATGGCAATGATCAGATCCGAGTCCTGCATGCCCACCAGGTGCTGGATGGCGCCGCTGATGCCGCAGGCGATATATATCTTGGGCCTTACGGTCTTTCCGGTCTGGCCTACCTGTCGGTCAACGGTCATCCAGCCTGCATCGACCGCGCTCCTCGAACAGGCAACCACGCCGTTGAGCTCGTCAGCAAGCTCCTGCAGGATCTTGAAGTTTTCCTTGTTCATCATGCCCCTGCCGCCTGAAACGATAAACTCGGCACCACCGATATCTACCTTGTCGAGATGACCTGCATCGTCGATGATCTCCAGGACTTTGGTGAGGACATCCTCTTCCTTAATGGCGATCTTTTCGCGTATGATCTCACCCGTGGCATTTTCGTTCTTTGCCGGCATGGGCATCACGTGGGGGCGGACCGATGCCATCTGCGGACGTCTCTGCTCGCAGAAGATAGTTGCCATGATGTTTCCACCGAAAGCCGGACGTGTCTGAAGGAGCTGCCTCTTTTCATCGATGCCGAGGCCCGTGCAGTCGGCGGTAAGCCCCGTTCTCAGCCGGGTAGCGACAGCGCCCGCAAGATCCCTGCCCAGACCGGTGGCGCCCATAAGCACGATCTCCGGCTTGTATTTTTCGACCAGAGAGCAGAAGGCCTCAAGGTATGTTGCTGTACGGTAATTGTGCAGAATCTCATCATCGATAAGGTATGCTTTGGTTGCGCCGTAAGTGAATGCCTCCTTGCAGAGTTTCTCCACGTTGTGGCCGAGAACCACTGCACAGAGATCCACCTTCAGTGCCGAAGCAAGCTGCGCACCTACGCCCAGAAGCTCCCAGGAAACCTTGGCCGGGATGCAATCCGTCTGCTCGACAAAGACCCACACGTTTTTGAACTGGGCCAGGAACTTCTTGAGCTTGGCCTCTTCGGAGTCTTCATCTGCCTCCGGGGCACCTGGGGCGCCCTTTTCGGCTGCGAGTTGTTTCAGGATCTCCAGTTCCTCCGGGGTGAAGAACATCTCCAGGGCTTCAGCCGGGCATATCTTGATGCACTTCTGACAGCCGATGCATTTGTCGGAAAGGATTATGGGCTCACCTTTCTCGGTCATCTCGATCGCTTCTGCAGGACACGAACTCTGGCAGCGGGCCCCGCACGCGATACATTTGTTGGGGATAAGAGATGCTTTACCACGAGGCTTTTTCACTTTTTTTGGTTTTTCCATCTGCTTTGGTCTCTCTTAAATTTTATAAGCCAAGGTTTTACCTTACAGTGCAAGCAACTCCCTCTGGACCAGCTTTTCCACAAGCATTTTGGCGGTCCCGGTCGGGTCGTTTGCACCGTTACCCACGATCTCGCCTTTGTCGCGTTCGGGTGAAAAGATCTTCCTCACCGCGGTCGGCGAACCTTTAAGGCCGATCTGATTGATGTCCAGGTTCATGACCTTATTGTCCCACAGTGCAACGCTCATGTCCTGGGCCTCCAGGCGCATGGGCACTGATGGATAGCGTGGCTTGTTGATCTCCCTGACTACGGACAGCAGAGCAGGCAGCTTGGATTCGACTATTTCATGGCGGCCTTCAAGCTTTCTGCTCACCCTGATCTTCTTGTTCCTGAGATCAAGGTCGACGATACGGTCCACCAGGGTCAAAGGGACATACCCATTACGGATTGCAATACCGGGTCCCACCTGGGCGGTATCGCCGTCGATGGTCTGCTTTCCGCAGATCACCAGTGCAAGCCCATCCTTGTCCTTCTCTGCCAGTTTCTTGACCGCCTCAGCAATTACCATGCTTGTGGCAAGTGTGTCCGCGCCGCCAAAGGCCCGGTCAGAGAGAAGCACTACCTCGTCGACTCCCAGTGCCAATGCCTTGCGAAGCGTCATCTCGGCATTGGGCGGACCCATGGAGATGGCTACTACCCGCACGCCGTACTTATCTTTCAGGCGGAGGGCCTCCTCCAAGGCATGCGTGTCAAAGGGATTCATGATAAAAGGAATCCCCTCGCGGACAAGGGTGTTGGTGACGGGATCGATCTTAACCTGTGTTGTGTCAGGTACCTGTTTGATACAAGCGACAACGAGCATTGGTTACCCTTCCTTTATTGTTTCGTCCCCGATATGGGATTGCGTTTATAAAACGTTCTACCTCTTCGACCGGATCCACTCTGCACAAAAGCCCATCAACATCAGCGCCCATGGTAAGCCTTTCAGACCAAGTTATACTTTACCCAATCATGAGTGA
>DATKLV010000216.1:0-3321 GCA_035542255.1 Desulfomonilia bacterium
GATGAAGATGGTAAATACGGGGTTGGCGAGGTGGAGGTCGACTAGCCTGGTTTGTCCCTGAAGTTTCAAGTAACCACTTTAAACGAAAGGATGCACCCATGTCCCTGGTGAGAGATAGAGACGGGAAACGATTGCATATAAAGAGCAGGCTCATGGGCGAAAGCCTGGTGAGGAAATCCCTCAACGACGATTTTAAGGCACCGCCGCAGCTCAGGCTGTTTCCCGATGTGAACGTGGTGAAGATCGGCGGCCAGTCCATATGCGACCGCGGCATCAAGGCGCTGCCCGCCATTATCAAGGAGATCGCTTCCGTCAAGAAGAAACACAAGATCCTACTCACCACCGGCGGCGGCACCAGGAGCAGGCACATCTACACCATCGGAATGGAGATGGGCATGCCCACGGGCATCATCGCCAGGTTCGCCAGCACCATATCCGAGCAGAACGCCCTGCTCATCGCCACGCTCCTGGCCCCATGGGACGGCATCCGCATCCATCAGGATGACATCCTGAAACTGCCCACGTACTATTCCCAGGGATGCATCCCGGTCACTCAGGGCATGCCGCCCTACGATTACTTTGCACTTCCCCCTGAAAAGGGGAGGCTTCCTATCCACCGGACCGATGCCGGAACAGTGCTCATAGCTAATCTCATCGGCGCCAGGAGCTGCATCCTTGTGAAGGACGAAGACGGCCTCTATACAGACAACCCTAAAACCGACCCGAAGGCTGCCTTCATACCCGAGATCGGGGCCGGTGAACTTATGAAGAGGGACTTTGAAGATCTTGTCCTCGAGCGTTCCTGCCTGGAGATACTCCAGAACAGTGAGGCACTGGACAAGATCCAGATCATCAACGGGCTCAAGAAAGGGAACATCACCAAGGCGCTTCAGGGCAAGCGCGTGGGCACCATCATCTACAAGGATAAATGAATATAGAGCCAATGCGAGGAGAAAATCGTAGGTTGGGTTGAGGAACGAAACCCGACAGAAAGTTTTTTCAGCCGGTTTACAGCCTTAGATCCTTCGCTGCGCTCAGGATAACATAGAAAATCACACTCTATAATGCGTCATTCTGAGCGGAATCTTCACGAAGTGAAGATGAAGCGAAGAATCTCGGGTTACTAATTGAGAATCGTCTGTTGGGTTTCGTAAAGCTCAACCCAACCTACTTTTTCTTATTCGTCATTGCGAGGAGCCGAAGGCGATCCAGCCTACGCAGCCAGTTATTGTAATGAAAGAAGTGCTGTATATTATCCATTCCATTTATGAAACTCCTCTTAAAACTGCAATGGCGGAGTAGGCCGAAGCAATCCCGAGAATACTACCCCCTGCCAAGATACCAGGATCGCTTCGCTTACTCTCGCAATGACGGGCTTTACCGGTCGGGATTGCTTCGTTTGCGCTCGGCAAAGGATTATGCAAAAAAATCAAGTTGCGTGCCAAGATTTTGTTCTTATAATCTATATCAATGATACTTCATGACTAGATTGAAGAAGGGGGAGAATGGGCCATGCGGCCGCACCGTTCCCTGAGCACTCACTGCTGAAAGGGGCAGCTGCGGGTTCAACTAATGCGATGCCATCCATGCAATGTTTTTCTATCCTGAAAGTGATTGTTGTTTCTGCGCTGCTGATAGGAATCCATTTCTCCGGTTGTTCCCAGACGGAACAAAGGACCCCGGGCCCGCCTGAAAAGATCACCATCGCATTCACTCCCCCTCCCTACACGGTGCTGGTGGACATTGCACTCGCTCAAGGGTATTTTCTTCAGGAAGGGCTGGAGGCGACCACGCACTTTCATATGACCGGGAAAGCCGCTCTCGACGAGGTTCTGGAGGGGAAGGCCGATGTTGCGACCGTGGTCGAAACACCTGTCATGTTTGCAGTCATGAACGGGCAGAAAATTTCAATATTTGCTACAATCCAGAGCTCCAACAAAAATTTCTTCATCTATACAAGAAAGAACAGGGGAATAAAGTCCCCGCAGGATTTGAAGGGAAAGCGGATTGCCGCAACTTCAGGTACGGCCATGGAGTTCTTTGCGGATGCCTTTCTCACCAGCCAGGGCATAGCGAGACGGGATGTGACGATGGTAAACATCCAGCCTGAAAAAATGCCCGATGCCCTGGCAAACGGTTATGTGGATGCCGTAGCGACACCCTACCTGAGCAAGGTGCAGCAGAAGCTGGGGGACAAAGGCATCATCTTCACCGGCGAAGATATCTATACCCAGACCTTCAACCTGGCCGCAAAACAGGATTATATCAGCAAAGATCCCGGGAAGATCAGGAAAATGATCCGGGCCCTGCTCAAGGCGGAGGAATTCGTAGCCCGGTACCCGGTGGAAGCGCAAAAGACGGTCTCTGCGTTCCGGAAGACGGACCTGGTTTCTCTGAGCACTGCGTGGGAAAGCAACACGTTCCGCGTAACCCTGGACCAGTCCCTGCTGTTTGTGCTGGAAGACGAATCCAGATGGGCGATCAAGAGAGGATTGACCGGAGAAGCAAAGATCCCCGATTATCTCGACTATATCTACCTGGATGGTCTGATGTCGGTCAAACCCAAAGCAGTGAGGATAGTCAGGTGAAGGCTTACCTATGAAGGTAAAACAAAGGCTGAAGATAAACAGCATACTCACCGCGATAACCGCTCTCGTCATACTCCTCGTTCTTCTCCTTGGCCTGAATGAAGTCAGAAAGGCGGTCAGGGCTTCGGAGCTATCCAACAGTCTGATCACCGCCTTCCTTGAGAGAAGTACGTTCAGAAGCGATTATGTGCGGACCGGTAATGAGAGGGCGAAAAAGCAGTGGCTCGCCAAGCACGAACAGATAAACCTGCTGCTGAAATCCGCATCCGATAAATTGCGGAATCCTGAAGATCAGAAAACCATACTGGAGCTCATCAAAGATCAGGAGATTACGGGAAAGCTCTTTTCCAACATTGTGGAAAGCCGGGAAAGGCCGAAACCGGATGCATCTTCCGCCGATATGGCGCAGGAGAGGGAAGACAGACTGACCGCACAGCTCGAGATGAGGCTGTATGACAAAGCTCTGCTGGTAGGCCAGCTTCATGAGTCGGCGAAAAATCACCTGTATTCAGTGTTGATGCAGGCAAGCGTGGGTATCACCGGTGCACTCGCTGTCCTTATCGCTGCGGCAGTCATCAATACATGGTTTATGAACCGGACCTTCATGGATCGGATCCGGAGGCTGAGCAAAGGTGTCACGGTGATCGGAGGAGGTGAACTGGATTACAAGGTCGATGTCATAGGCAATGATGAATTCACCGAGCTATCCGATGCATTCAATACCATGTCCTCA
>DATKLV010000217.1:0-3010 GCA_035542255.1 Desulfomonilia bacterium
TGCGACCTTGATCATCAGCTGAATCTCGCCCACCGGCACCCCGGTGATCTGGGAAATCTCGAGCGTGTCAAAGCCGCCCTTATGGAGTTTCTGCACATCGGATGAGTTGAACTGCCTGGCCTTTTTCACGCGTACGGAAGTCTCTTCCAATGCCTTTATGAGTATTTCAGCGGTTTTTATCCTGCTGTCCAGGTCTCCCATGACCTTTGAGATCAGATCGATCTTCTGCTGGACATTTTCCTGAAATGATTCTGAAAGGTCCTTGGTCTGTTTCACCACTGCCTTGAGCTCATCAAGGACTTCGGGTCTATGGCTCTTTCGTTTTTCCAGGACAAAAAAGAATACGACGAATGCGATCAATATGACCTGAATGACGAGCTGTGCAAAGAGGAGTATTCGTGTGGGATCAGCCGCTGAGTGCAAAGCTACACCACCACATCGATGATATGTTTCGCGTTTTGCGGGCTTTCTTCTTCAGCGGCTTCCTGAGTCCTGTCCTGTGCCTTTTTACCCCTGGGGTTCTCTCTTCGGCGTTCCTGTTTTACCTTGTCACGCACCGAGAGCTCCTGGGCCTTTTTCGACTCAGCCACTTCCCTGCTCTTGCGCAGCCTTGCCTGCGCCTCTTCCTCAGTGAGGATCTGGCGGGCCACCTCGGAGTGGACGAGCGGGCTCTGATTGATCTTTTCGATCCTCCCGGACTGGGAGAGTATGGTAGATATATCAGTAGGACCTGGCATAGTACGTCGCCTCTCTCACTTTATCGACTTATACCAACCTAAACTTGAATTTGCAAACAGTAAGCTTACCCATTGCAGGTGACAAGTGAGTGAAAGCAGCGCAGAGATTACATGACAAAGGAGGAGAGCCGCTATTCCTGCGACTCTCCTACCTTCTGGACTGATCCGTGCATACCGGCCGTAAAGAGTCTCCCGCACGATTCGAACATGATGTAGCGGGTAGCAAGCAAGGGGATATTCTTCTCCTTGGCCAGTTTGATGGCATCGGGAGCGGGGCGTTTCCCGCGCACGAATACGATGACCCTTAAGTCCAGCGTATCGGCGGTCCGAACCACGAGTGGGTTGGTAAGTCCTGTGAGCAGGATGGAACCCTCTTTTGCAAATGCGAGCACATCACTCATAAGGTCGGCGGCAAAAGCCCTCTCGACCTCCATATCCATTCTATCCTCGCCGACAATCACATCTGCATCAAGGATTCTCTTTACCTCCGCAAGGGTCATGCCCCTCTCTCCTCTCTCAAGCCGTTTATTTCTTTGACATCAAATACTTGTGCATTGCAGTGGCAGCATTCCTGCCGGCACCCATTGCCAGGATGACCGTGGCTGCCCCTGTCACAATATCGCCGCCTGCAAATACACCTTCTCGGGATGTCTGTCCAGTCTCTTCATCGGCGATGATATAATTCCACTTGTTCGTCTTGAGCCCCGGCGTCGTGCTCTGGACCAGGGGGTTGGCTCCGGCACCGATAGCGACCACTGCAGTGTCGATGTCCATGACGAATTCGCTGCCCTTCATGGGTACGGGTCTGCGCCTTCCTGATTCATCAGGCTCGCCGAGCTCCATCTTCAAGCATTCTACACCAACAACCCACCCCTTGTCATTGCCGATGTAGCGTATGGGGTTGGTCAACAGGTGCAGTTCTATGCCCTCTTGTTCGGCATGGTGGACCTCTTCGATTCTGGCCGGCATTTCATCCCTGGACCGGCGGTAAACGAGGTAGACATGGTCTGCGCCGAGTCTCATGGCGGTTCGTGCTGAGTCCATGGCCACGTTACCTCCGCCTACAACCGCAACGTTCTTTCCTTTGACAATGGGCGTGTCATACTCGGGGAACTTGTAGGCCTTCATGAGGTTGCTCCTGGTGAGATATTCATTGGCGGAATACACGCCGTTGAGGTTCTCGCCAGGAATATTCATGAATGTTGGCAGACCGGCTCCGGTACCGAGATATATGGCGTCATAGCCTTCCGCGAAGAGCTCATCCACGGTGGAGACCTTGCCGATGACGCTCGATGTTTCGATTTTCACGCCGAGCCTCTGTAGGTAATCGACCTCTGCGGCGACAATGGCCTTGGGGAGCCTGAACTCGGGAATGCCGTAGACGAGAACTCCGCCCGCTTTATGCAGGGCCTCGAAGATGGTGACATCATGGCCCAGCTGGATCAGATCACCCGCAACAGTCAGGCCGGAAGGACCCGAGCCGACAACCGCCACCTTCTTGCCTGTGGGTGCAGCCTTGGCCGGGATGGAGACCTCTCCCGCAGCACGCTCGTAGTCAGCCACGAAACGCTCGAGCCTGCCTATCGCGACCGGGTCACCCTTCTTGCCGCGCACGCACTTGCTTTCGCACTGGACTTCCTGCGGGCACACCCTGCCGCATACTGCAGGTAATGCGTTGGTGCTTTTGATCTTTTTTGCTGCGCCGATGAAATCGCCTTCCATGACCAGCGAGATGAACCCCGGGATATCGACCTGCACCGGGCAACCCTCAATGCATGAGGGGTTCTTGCACTGGATGCACCTAAGCGCCTCCGTCTTGGCCAAATCCGGGGTATAACCAAGGGGAACTTCGTCAAAATTGCGGGCCCGGACCTTCGCATCCTGTTCCGGCATCGGCTGACGGGGAAGTTTAAGTCTGTCTTTCATTTCCATGTTAGTTTCCTCCCTTTCCCAGCCTGCATGAGCAGTAGTGATCGTAGCACTCCTTCTCCTCGTTCAGGTAAATCCGCTGCCGGTCTATGAGCTGCCGAAAGTCCACCTGATGGCCGTCGAACTCCGGACCGTCCACGCACACGAACTGCGTCTTGCCGCCCACGCTCACCCGGCAAGCACCGCACATCCCCGTGGCATCAACCATGATGGAATTAAGCGATACAACCGTGGGCACACTGTATTTCCTGGTGGTGTCGCAGACTGCCCTCATCATGGGAACAGGGCCGATGGCCACCACCATGTCTATCTTCTTGCCCGGCATGAGATACTTGTCCTCGAGG
>DATKLV010000218.1:0-6892 GCA_035542255.1 Desulfomonilia bacterium
TATGCCTTCATTCACCCTCTGGACCACGTGAATATGCATCAGTCCACCAACGACACCTATCCCTCGGCCCTCAAGGTGGCCATGCTCATGCACCTGGGCAAGCTAGAAGATGCCCTCATAAGGCTTCAGGAGACCCTCCAGGAAAAGGAGAGGGCCTATTCCGGCATCCTCAAGCTGGGACGTACCGAGCTTGCCGATGCATTGCCCGTGACCGTGGGCATGCAGTTCGCCGCTTATGCCGAGGCTGTAGCGCGGGACCGCTGGCGCATCTTCAAGGCGCGCGAGCGCATCAAGGTGCTCAATATCGGCGGCACTGCCATCGGCACGGGCTTCAATGCGCCCCAGAAGTTCATCTTCCTGGTTATCGAGAAGCTGAAGGAGCTCACCGGCCTTGCCATCACCCGCGCCGAGAACATGGTGGACGCCACGCAGAACCTGGACGCCATCGTCGAGGTGTCGGGCCTGGTCAAGACCTGTGCCGTGAACCTCATGAAGATATCCGAAGACCTGCGGCTCCTCTCCTCAGGTCCGTCGGGGGGCATCGGCGAAGTGATCCTGCCTCCCATGCAGGAAGGCTCCTCCATCATGCCGGGCAAGGTCAATCCGGTCATGTGCGAGTTCGCCTCGCAGATAAGCCTGCTGGTCATTGCCTATGACAACACCATTGCCCAGGCTGCTGCACTGGGCAACCTGGAGCTGAATCAGTTCTTTCCACTGGTGTCTTTTCTTACCCTCAAGAGCATGTCGCTCCTGAGGCTCGCCCTGGTCAAGTTCGAGGAAAAGGTCATCAGGGGGTTGGATCTGAACAGGGAAAAGATCGATGCGAACCTGAACGATTCGGTTGCCATCCTGACCTATCTCTCACAGTATATCGGCCACGACAAAGCCGCGCGTATCTACTCTAAGGTGAGGGTAGACGCCAGGACCTTGAAGCAGATCATAATCGACGAGAAGGTCCTGACCTCTGAGCAGTACGACGAGATCGTTTCGCCGGAGAGGATCCGCATGATGGGGTACAGGAAATGAACACCACACCGGTCGCCAACAGGCTGCACATAGGCATCTTCGGGAAGCGCAACGTGGGCAAGTCTTCCTTCATCAACGCGCTCACCGGCCAGAGCGTGTCCATCGTATCCCCGGTGGCTGGAACCACCACCGACCCAGTGGGAAAGGCCATGGAGATCAGCGGGATAGGGCCCGCATACATCTATGACACCGCAGGCATCGACGATACCGGCGACCTCGGCGGCATGAGGGTGGAGAGGACCAAGGCCATCATGGTCAAGATCAACCTTGCGGTCGTGGTGAGCACCTCTGCTGATTTCAATGAGCAGGACAAGGCCCTCCTTGATGAGCTCAAGGTCCGGGGAGCCAAGCCGCTTCTCGTGTTCAACAAGACGGATATTCTCCCTCTGGATGAGGGTACTGCAGCCGGCCTTAAAGGTGACGATATCCCCTTTGTCGCCGTGAGCTGCCTCACCGGAGAGAACATCGGCAAGGCCAGGGATAAGATGGTCGAGATAGCCAGGACCATTCAGGCCGAGCGGTCCACTATCGTGGGCGACATCATCGGCCACGGCGAGCTTGTGCTCCTGGTTGTCCCCATCGATCTGGGCGCACCCAAGGGCAGGCTCATCCTGCCACAGGTTCAGGTAATCAGGGACATCCTGGACAATGACGCCGTGGCCATGGTGGTCAAGGAGCGTGAGATAGAGTACATCCTCTCCAGTCTCAAGACCCCGCCGGGTCTCGTGGTCTGCGATTCCCAGGTGGTGCTCAAGGTCTCGGGCGACCTGCCGCCCGGGGTGAAGCTTACCACTTTCTCCATACTGTTCTCCAGGCTCAAAGGCGATCTGGCCACGTTCGTGGAAGGCGTGAAGGCCATCGACACACTCAAAGACGGCGACAGGGTGCTCATCTGCGAGGCCTGCACGCACCACCCCCTGCCCGATGATATCGGCCGCGTCAAGATCCCCAGGTGGGTAAAGCTCTATACGGGCAAGGACATCGCCTTCGATGTCCACGCTGGTCCCATCCTGGACCGCCCGACCTCTGAATACAGGCTGATCATCCAGTGCGGCGGTTGTATGATAAATCGGGCCGAGATGCTCGCAAGGATCAGGGATGCGAACGAGAAGAACATCCCCATGACGAACTACGGGGTGGCCATTTCCTATGTCCACGGTGTGCTGAAGAAGGCCCTGTCACCGTTTCCCTATGAGCAGAGCCTGCTGGAGGGGTGAAGCGTAGGGTTCTTTGGTCGATATGATAAGGGCTTGTAAATTTAACATGGATGTTCACAGTTGAGATAATTTAGCGCTAAGCATGAAAAGGCGCAATTTTTCAATACATTATATATGTAAAGATAAGCATAACAGATGATGAAACGCCAGGTAACCGGCATCCCGGCCGAGGACCTGAAGGCAGCCGCACGGCTCTTTGCCGGAGCTAAAGCTGCGGCCACCGTCCATGCCATGGGCGAGACAGGCAGGCCTGCCCATGTAGTGCTGCCGGCCAACATCCCGGAGTACAAGGTGTGCGCGGTGAAGCTTAAGAAAATGGTATAAGATTTCGATAAAATCAGACTTTCGAAGCCGTAACTTTTCATGCCGATTTGATAAAAAAGGTAGTTTCTAAGTGCTTCTTTGAACTTTATCTAGGGCAGGTATTATTTATTTGATCTGATCTTCTTTTTCCCCTGACTTAATTCATCAGGAATATTCACCTCATTGGATAAGATAAGTTTGGGTGGAATCTCCTGTGCTCCCAAGATCTCCACCAATTTTCCTAATCCCTCATAGATGCTGTTTAGCTCCTTTACAGTAAGTGTTTCGAGCCCCGCCACCAATAATCCTTGGGCTACTTCAGGAGATTTACGTACCATGCTTTTACCCAGATCGGTCAGCGCAACATGTACCACACGTCGATCATCTTTTGTCCGTATACGCTTGACCAGATCTTTTTCTTCCAGCCTGTTGAGAATACCTACAACCGTTGCGGGGTGAATATACATTTTCTCAGCCAAGTCCGAAACTCTAATGGGTGAAGATTGTGCGATCATCTTTATTGCCCAAAGCTGGGGACCAGTTATGCCTGTCTCACGTTTAGCTTTTTTTGACTGCTCGTTGACAACCTGAAAAACCTTCCTCAGATTATCAATTGTCTGTGCGATCACTTGCGGTTTGTTTTTCATGGTCTTTTCCTAACATTCCTGTGATTGACCCTGAGTTCTGTTCCAGTTTAGCATAACTCCAGAACCCTTGTCTTTCTGAATAATATCACAATTTATGCGAAACGTGACCAAATATCGACATGACTATTATAGTTGATAAAATTGGAATACAAATTATTAGAATATTTTAATTTGACTCTAATCGACTTTTAATAATAATGTGCTATAAATGATATCGAGACGAGGCGGTAAGTATGAAGAGTGATATGTATGGTATTGGAATCCCTCCTTCAGGTATTTGCCTGTCTTATTCTATTGTTTACTCTATAGATCTGATGAAAAAGAGATAAAGACATTCGAGGATAAGGATATCCATTTTAATTTCGACAAGTACGATCTTAACCCGGAAGATGCTAAGATACTCAATGATAAGGCTTCCTTCCTGATGGCCCATTCTAATCTAACAATCCGGATCGAGGGAAACTGTGATGAGAGAGGCACCATAGAGTACAACCTCGCCCTGGGAGACAGGAGGGCAAAAGCCGCTCAAAACTACCTGGTGGAACTGGGGATTGTAAAAGAGAGAATCACCACCATCAGCTATGGAAAAGAGCGTCCCCTTGATCCGGGTCATAACGAAGAGGCCTGGGCAAAGAACAGAAGAGACCATTTCGTTGTTGTGAACAAATAACATCAGCCGACTATGGAGTAGCGCCAACAGCCTTGTCATCTGTAAAAGTGCATTGTCTGGTAACGCTGCTCCACATCCTCTTAATATCAACTTCAGAACTGCTGTCTTTATATTGAGGTGAATAGATGTTTGACAATAATTTCATTTCAATTCGTTCTACATCCAATCAGGACACTATGAAAAACATGCAGATTCAATTTTCATTGGTGCTCTAAGCTTTTTTTGTTTGATAACCCTGGTAACGGAACTCGGATTAGTCTATTAAAGACAATAACGAGGAAGAGATAAATTGATGTGTTCGAGAGTAAGGATTTCATCTTTAAACAGTAAGTGAACTATGAACATTGGGGCTTGTTTGTCTGATCGTTGATAACTTGAATATGAAAACAGATATATTCATACCACTACTGGCTCTCCTTCGAAGACTCCCCGAGAATACCCGCACCCTCGTTCAAACAATCTTCTATGCCCTGATGGCTGGTATATCAGCCATCTGTTTCATGACTGCCCTCAATTATGCCTATGCAAATACGTTCGTTGTATTTGCTACTCACTCAAAGCTCTTTTTCCTGATAGCCAGCTTTATCCTCGTTGTGAGTTCTTCCCTCATCGTTGGGATTCTGCTCTTCAGATTCAACCCTGATGCAGCCGGAAGCGGTATACCGCAACTTAAGGCGGCTTATTGGAAGGATCTGGGGTATGTCCCCTGGCGCCCGATCATTCTCAAATTCTTTGCCGGCATCCTCAGCATCGGCGGAGGTGCCAGTCTGGGCCGGGAAGGGCCAACGGTCTATATCGGAGGTGGCATAGCTTCGAATATGGCAGGTGTAATGGGAACACCGGCAAGACAGCGGCGAAGCGCTGTTGTCATTGGTGCTTCCGCAGGACTGGCAGCTGCATTCAATGCACCCCTGGCTGCAATAACGTTCATCCTGGAAGAGTTCGTCAATGATATCAATAACCGCTTCATCGGTCGTGTCGTTTTATCTTCCCTGCTCGGGGCCTTTGTCGTGTTTGCCTTCATCGGAAGACAACCTGCCTTCAGGCTTCCTTCCATTGAAGATGTAACCTGGTCCCACTATTTCTTTGTTCCTCTGGTTGCTGTGTTTGCCTCGCTGGCCGGGGTCATTTTTCAACGCTTCACCCTTTTCTTCAGAGGCCGCCTCAAGAGGCAGAAGGTTATCGCCGGATGGCTTTTGCCATGCTGCGGCGGAATTATTACCTGGATCATCGGGGTTTCTGTTTTCCTGGGTGTAGGGAAGATAGGCGTATTCGGTCTTGGGTATCATGATCTCTCTACTGCCCTGGACAACAAGTTCATCTGGTGGGTGGCAGGGATCCTTGTGATCGCCAAACTGATTGCAACCATATTATCTTATAGTTTCGGGGCGTGTGGCGGTATATTTTCACCACTGCTCTTCATAGGGGGTATGTGCGGTTATTTTATTGGAGGTTTACTGGGCCACTGGGTACAATTGACGCCTTCTGATCGCATCGTTCTATCGGCAGTCGGGATGAGCACATGCCTTGGGGCCGTAGTCAGGGCTCCCCTGACTTCACTACTGATTGTCTTTGAAATGACCCACCAGTTTTCTCTTATACCCGGGCTGATGATAGGAACTTTCATCGGCGTGATCGTTTCACATTTAGCCGGCAGGAATAATTTCTACGACGCCTTGCTTCTGCAGGATGGTCATGAACTCATAAAAATACGGCCTCCTCTCGATATCAAAACCTGGCAGAATCTTCCCATATCATCCATCGCCAACCCTCATCCGATAATGGTGGGTGATCTTTCCGGGGATCATCTTAATCAGATTCTTGAAAAACACCCGTACAACTGTTTTCCCGTACGTATAGCAGACAATGAAATCGGCATCATAACCCGGAAACAGATGGAGTCCATAATTAAAGATAGAACGGTTCCGGATATCCCCAAGGCAGTGTTCTGTTACCCTGATCAGACCGTTAAGGATGTGGGCAATAAATTCATCGAGTCGCCAAGCGGAGTTATTGTATTGATTGATGAAGAGACAGGGAACATAACCGGCATAGTGACCCTCCACGATCTCCTGCGTGCACAGGCTTCCATATTGGAGTGATCTGTTTCATGAGATCTCTACCCACTTGTTTCCCAGCCAAAAGAGATACATGAGCCTCCATTGAATCCATCGATTTAAAGGCTATTTATAAATAAGTGAACCACGGTAACCTGTCATCATTACTATAATCAATGAGCCGGTGATCCGCATGCGGTTTAAAGGCTCATACTAGAACAAATATGCAGGAGGACGGCGAGTATGATAGGCGCTTTCATGACACATATCTCTAGATTCAACTGGGAGTCTTTTGCTACAGTGACCTTTCGTATTGCAGTGATCTTACTGATGGCGTGGATCGCCTCAGGAGTCATTCAAAAGCTTATCAAGAAGTTCAAAGAACATCTCCTAAGGAAAAGCGAAGAGATGAAAGAGTCGCTTGCGGAATCCGCAAAGCGGATAGAGACCATAACACGTCTGGCCAGGCAGGCTGTACTCATTACGCTCTGGGTCATCGTCGCGCTCATACTCCTGAAGGAAATCGGCATTGAGATAGGGCCGATACTCGCCGGTGCGGGAATAGCGGGCCTGGCCGTCGGATTCGGCGGGCAGAACCTGGTGAGGGATGTGATATCGGGATTCTTCTTTATCATTGAGAACCAGATCAGAGTAGGTGATGTCGCCGTTATAAACGGCACAGGGGGTCTGGTCGAGAGTATAAATCTCCGCACCATAGTGCTGCGCGACCTTGCCGGGGTTGTTCACGTATTCCCCAATGGAACGGTAAACACCATGAGCAATATGACCAAGGACTGGTCGGCCTATGTCTTCGATCTGGGGGTGGCCTACAAGGAGGACACGGACAAGGTGGTCAAGATCATCGAGGAAGTCGGCAGAAAAATGAAGGAAGACCCTTCCTATCACGAGATTATGCTCGATATCCCGGAGATTTTCGGTGTCGATAAATTCGATGACTCCGCCGTGGTGATA
>DATKLV010000219.1:0-2772 GCA_035542255.1 Desulfomonilia bacterium
TGCCTTACCCGGCATAGTTGAGTTCCTCAGGATGAACTTTTCAGTGAAGATCGATGTCGATCCTGACATCATTGACAGCTACAAGACCGACAGTTCCAACCTGCCCGGGAATGCTTCAGCCCTTTCAAGGCCGTTGAACGAACGTGACTGCGCAATTATTCTTCGCATGTGCCAATCGTACCGAATTCCCGTCACTCTGTCCGCAGGCCGCTCGAACCTCACGGGAAGCGCAACCCCACTCGATGGCATGCTTGTCTCCCTCTCAGAGATGAAAACCCCCAAAATACTTGTCAACAATATCGCGAAAACGGCTTCAAGCCCCGTAGGCATTATTTTCGAAGACATGAGGAACTCAGTGCTTGAACAAAGTGAAGGGAAACTCTTCTTTCCCGTCGACCCGACGAGCCGCTCAGATGCCATGGTCGGTGGCGCCATTGCCTGCAATGCCTCGGGATTCACACCGGGAGAGGCCGGCGCCATGCGTTCCTGGGTTCGATCTCTCCGGCTCCTTCTCATGAGCGGCATGGGCATCACTGCAGGGCGAGGTCAATATGTCTCCGAAGACGGGATGTTTCTCTTCACCCATGGATCGGACGAGATCGCTGTTCCCGTTCCCAGGTACTCGAGGCCATCCATAAAAAATGCGAGCGGTCCGTATTCCAACCCACAAGGCAGTGTCGATCTTGTCGATCTGATAATCGGCAGCGAAGGGATATTTGCACTGGTGACTGAATGCACCCTGGCATTGTCCGATCATCCGCGTGAATATCTCGATCTTTTCCTTTCACTGCCCGATGAGACTGATGCCCTGAATCTTCTTTTTTATCTCTCCGGAAGCCTGCCGGAACAGTTTTCATCACTCAGCGCCTTTGAATATTTCGGGCCGAATTGCAGGAGATATATGGACCACGAGCACCGGCTTTTCAGGACAGACCATGCTGTCGGTGTCTATATACAGGTCCCCATGCGGGATGAGCCGCTGGAGCAGTCAGCAGAGAAATGGCTTGGGATCCTTCAGCATGCACCGTGCCGGATCCAGGAGGATGCCATCATGATTCTTCTGACGGATCGTGACAGGACGATCTTCTTCGAGGCACGCCACTCCTTGCCGGCACGTTCGCTTGAGGTGGTGACGAAGCGCGGAACCCATACCATCATGACCGATACAGTTATCCCTCCGATGAGATTTGCCGAGTTCCTTGAATATACCCATACTCTCATCCGTACGGAAGGATTCGATTACCTCGTCTTCGGCCACCTGGGCGACTGTCATCTCCATTTCATGATCCTCCCTGAAAAAGACCAGCTGCGCCGTGGGGTGGACGTGTATGACATGATCATCGAGAAGTCCTCAGCCCTGGGCGGTGTCTACTCGGGAGAGCACGGTACGGGGAAGAGAAAACGAGGCGATTTTCTGAAATGTTATGGTGCCCAGGCAGCAAAACAGGTCTTGGCAACGAAACGCGCCTTTGACCCCCTGCTCCTTCTCAACCGCGGCAATGTCATAGCATATCCTTAAGGCATAATACACGAATGTAAGATCCTCACGCTAAATGCCGGCGTATGCGCCTTGACAGATAACATTTTGTCTTTATATGAGAACGGTACGGAACAAGGCAGTCGGAATCATGGTGTGACGGCGGGGAATAGGTAAATATTCTCGACATAAAGGAGACAGGTATGGCTGCAAAGAAGATCTTGATGCTTGTTGGCGACTATGTGGAAGACTATGAGGTCATGGTGCCTTTCCAGGCACTGCAGATGGTCGGGCACACGGTACACGCAGTATGCAGCGGCAAGAAATCCGGCGAACAGGTACGTACGGCAGTGCATGACTTTGTCGGCGATCAGACCTACAGTGAAAAACCGGGGCACAACTTTACTTTGAATGCGAACTTTGATGACATTAAGGCGGAAAACTATGATGCGCTGGTAATCCCCGGCGGGAGAGCACCCGAGTACATCAGGTTGAATCAGGATGTTTTGAAAATCGTTCAGCATTTTGCAAAAGCTAAGAAGCCTATTGCAGCGATCTGTCATGGGGCCCAATTGCTTGCGGCAGCCGGTGTGCTTGAGGGCAAGAGCTGTTCTGCATATCCGGCAGTGGGGCCTGATGTAAAGCAATCCGGTGGTAACTACGTCGATATCCCCATGGACAAGGCCCATGTCGACGGGAATCTGGTAACCGCACCTGCGTGGCCTGCGCATCCTGATTGGCTTGCCAAGTTTCTCAAGGTTCTGGGAACTGAGATCATTCTCTAACCAAACTGTTTTAAGAAATTTTCTTACGAAACTGACAGGTCCACCAAACAGTACATGACTTCTGCGTGTGGTATAACAAAGAATTTGCATAGGACGGGCGGACCCATGGGGCCCGCCCATTAACATCTCAGTTACCTGACATGATGGATGCCACATCGGCGTCAACCGAGGCGATGGGCTTGATGTCGAACTTCTCGATGAGCACCTTGGCGACGTCGGGTGAGAGGAAACCGGGGAGCGTCGGGCCAAGCCTGATCCCCTTTACTCCGAGGTAGAGCAGTGCCAGGAGAACGGCCACGGCCTTCTGCTCGTACCAGGCGATATCAAAGGATATGGGGAGCTTGTTGATATCGTCCAGGCCAAAGACCTCCTTGAGCTTGAGTGCGATGACGGCCAGAGAATAGGAATCATTGCACTGGCCTGCATCGAGAACCCTGGGGATGCCGCCGATGTCTCCGAGCGGAAGTTTGTTGTAACGGTACTTGGCGCACCCTGCCGTGAGGATCACGG
>DATKLV010000220.1:0-2990 GCA_035542255.1 Desulfomonilia bacterium
TTAATTCCCCTGACGCACTAGAGATTCATGAGACAAGGAATCCATTGACCATGCCATACACACTGATAGACCACACAGCTGATATCGGAATTAAGGTGAGTGCCCCCACTATCGAAGGTCTGTTTGAAGAGGCTGCCTATGCCCTTGCCGATACACTCGGCGGTAGAAGTGCCGAAGGGGAGGTGGAAATCATGGTCGAGTCCAGGGGCGTAGACCGGGTTGACCTGCTCGTGAGATGGCTCCAGGAAATACTCTATATCATTGAAGTAAAAAATTTTCGACTTAAGTCCGTATCCATCAGAAAGCTGCTTGAGACGGAGGTGCGTGGCACCGTTCATGGCGTATACTCGGACGGTCCACTGATAACCGAGATCAAGGCCGCAACTTACCATAATCTTGATATCACCTATATTGACGATGCATTCACGGCAACTATCATCCTGGATATGTAAAGGGGACAAATGCAATGATCAGCTTCAAATTAAGACGCCTCGATCCCTTTCGCCTCGAGATAGAAAAGACCTCACAAATGAGGACAACCGGCCTCATTTATGCCAACCACGCTATAGAACGTACCCTTGAACACGAGAATGTGCTTCAGCAGGTTGTCAACGTAGCCATGCTACCAGGCATCATCGGACCTTCGATCGCCATGCCGGACATTCATTGGGGGTATGGATTTCCCATCGGCGGTGTGGCGGCCTTTTCAAGGGATGATGGAATAATCTCACCGGGTGGCGTTGGCTATGACATCAACTGTGGAGTTTGCTGTATCCTGACCGGACTTAAGCTCAATGATGTAAGGCCTTCCCTGGACAAGCTCCTGGCATCTCTGTTCAATAACGTCCCCTCAGGCGTCGGGGCGAGTAACAAAGCCCTTGCAATCGGTATCAAGGAATTCAGGAAAGTCCTGGAAAACGGAGCACGCTGGACCGTGAAAGAGGGTTTTGCCCCACGTGACGACCTCGAAGCCCATGAGGACAGCGGCTGCATAGAGGAAGCCGACCCGGATGCAGTATCAAAAAAGGCCATAGAGCGCGGTCAGCCTCAGCTCGGAACACTGGGCTCGGGCAACCACTTCCTGGAGCTCGACGTGGTCGATTTAATCCTGGATAGAGAAAAGGCAAACCAATTCGGTCTGTTCGAAGGTCAGGTCGTGGTGCAGATTCACACAGGCTCGCGTGGTCTTGGTCACCAGGTCTGTGATGATTATGTGCATGAAATGGTCGCAACTGCATCACGCCACCGCATCAGCCTTCCCGACAGGCAGCTCGCTTGTGCTCCTGTCACCAGCAGAGAGGGTAAGGAATATTTCGGAGCCATGGCATGTGCGGCAAACTTCGCCTTTGCCAACCGTGAGATCATCACCTATCTTGTACGGGAGACTTTCGAGCAGGTCTTGGAGGTCTCCTTTGAACGGCTCGGCATGCGCCTGCTCTATGACTGCTGTCACAATATAGCCAAGATGGAGCGGGTTATATGGGAAGGGTCGGAAATGGAGGTCTGCATCCACCGTAAAGGCGCAACCCGCGCATTGCCCCCCGGCGACAAGAGGCTGCCGCAGCGGTTCAGGAAATCAGGCCAGCCAGTGCTTGTGCCGGGAGATATGGGCAGAGCGTCTTTCATCCTGGCAGGCTCACAGGGCGCATCAGAAACCTTCTTCAGCGCATGCCACGGTGCCGGCAGACTGCTTTCCCGACACGAAGCGAAAAAGATCTCAAAGGGAAGACAGATCGTTGAAGAACTCCTCAGGAAGGATATTCATGCAATGGCTGCATCACGCGCAACCCTGGCCGAAGAGATCCCTGATGCCTACAAAGATGTAACCGATGTCGTAGACACAATCACCGGGGCCGGCATTGCGAAATCGGTGGTGAGACTGAAACCCTTTGCCATGGTCAAGGGATAGATCAAGCCTCGGCCGGTTTCTCCTCTTCGCCGGCCACAGCAGTAACTTCCTCCTCTGCAGCTACCGGGGCTACTTCAGCAATACGGGTGGTGACAAGCATTGCTATCACCTTCTTCTCACTCACCCCATGTCCAAGGTGCACCCCTTCAGGAAGCTTCAGGTCCGATGCATGGATAACATCGTGCTTGTCAATGATGCCTGAGACGTCTACCTCGATCTCGGAGGGGATATCCGAGGGAGAGCACTTGAGATGGATGGATGTTTCCTCATGAGCCACCTTGCCTTTTCCTTCTTTCTCCCCGGGCGAAACACCGACGAAGACGAGAGGGACATCAACAGTGACCTGGCGATTGGGGTCGATCTTTAAGAATTCTATGTGTATGACCCCTCCCTTGAGCTTGTCCCTATGCACCATGTGTATGAGCACCTGAATGGTCTTGCCGTCAAGCTTCAGATTTACGAGGGAAGTGCCGTGGGACTTTCTATAGAGCTGCTCAAATGTCCGCTCATCAACCTGTACATGAACAGGTTCGAAATCTTTACCGTGAATGATGCCTGGTATTATACCCTCCCTGCGAAGCTTCCCGACCTTCTTCTTCCGCAGTTCGCGCTCTTTGACTTCCAGGGTGAGCTTTTGTTTTGCAGCCATACAATCATCTCCTTCTTAATCTTCTCAATAAATAGAGTTTCTCTCTATACTGGGAAGACTTCGATCAAGTCAATGGGGAAGTCCATAGCACAAAAATATTCAAGGGTACACCCTTCACTCACCATTCATCACTATCCTCCCTTCATCTTACAAGTATCCCTGTTTTTTGTCCCCTTGACATGATCATGTCTTTGGGCATAATGGAGCCTTCATGATACTGGTAGTTTCACTACCGGTATCTTTTTTCTTTTAAAGAAGGATCTGTTATGAAACGAAACCCCATAACCAAAGAAGGCTATGCAGCGCTTAGGGAAGAGCTTGAACGATTGAAGAAACACGAGCGTCCGAAGATTATCGCCGCCATCGAGGAGGCCAGGGGTCACGGAGACCTCTCGGAAAATGCCGAATACATCTATGCCAAGGAGCGGCAAG
>DATKLV010000221.1:0-8769 GCA_035542255.1 Desulfomonilia bacterium
GTTGGCTGCATGGATTCCCCTCACGGGACGGGTACACCTGTCATCTCTTGAATTTCCGTGATGCAGCCCTATAAAAAGATTCGGATGCCTCCTGCCGACAGCAGCGAGAAAGAAGCGTCCTTAACTTAAAAGGAGGTGATACTATGGCAATGAGATCAATGACCCCTTCAAGGGGGGTTGTTAAAGGTATTCCCATAAACCGAGGGAGGGAGGTGCGCCCCATTGATGCCATCAGAAGGGATGTAAGCAGGCTCTTTGATGACTTTTTTTCAGGCTTTAATCTCTGGCCGTCGTCCGAACGGGCCGACTCCTTCGGTTCATTCATGCCTCAAGTGGACATGACCGAGGATGAAAAATCCATCCGGATAAATGCCGAACTCCCCGGTCTCGATGAGAAGGATATCGAGATCAGCGTAACAGACGATGCCTTGACCATTAAAGGCGAAAAGAAGGAAGAGAGCGAGCATGAAGGCGAGGATGTGTACTGTACGGAACGTACCTACGGATCGTTTACACGCGTACTGCCCATCCCGAAACAAGTGATCGTCGACAAGGTTGAGGCAACCTTTAAGAAGGGGGTCCTCAATATTACCTTGCCGAAGTCGGAGAATGAGCAGCATTCTCGCCGGAAAGTAGAGATCAAGACTCACTAAGACCGTTGCCCGCCAAGGGTGCGGATCAGGGGGGGGTTATGCCTCCCCTGTTTTATTATAAGTGAAAGAAATTATGCTTGACCAAGGGGGGCTTGGAATTTACAAACCACAGCATGACCGGGGTTGTGCTCATTGGTGGAAAGTCAAAACGTTTCGGCAGCGACAAGGTCTTCTCCAGAGTCGGTGAAAAAACGCTCTTGCAATACGTCATCGATACCATTCATCCACTCTTTGATGAGGTCATCCTGGTGGGACACAAACGGAAAGGCCTGGGAAAATATCGGGTTATTGAAGACATCAGGCCTGGATACGGTCCCCTGGGCGGAATCTACACGGCGCTGAGAGCGACCGATGCCGAATTCTGCTTTGTATGTGCTGCAGACATGCCCCACCTGAACCACCACTTCATTTCCCATATGATATCCGTAACCGATGATCATGATATCGTCATGCCAATGTGGTCCAAGGGCAGGGAGCCGCTCCATGCCATATACCGCAGAAAAATCATCCCCCAGGTGGCAACAATGCTCGAACAGGAAAACCTCAAGATCTTCTCCCTCATTGAAAAGACGGATACCTTCTTCATCAGCGAGGAAACTATCAGGTCATATGGCGATCCTGAGGTCATGTTTTCGAATATCAATACCGTAGATGATCTCGGTCGCATGATTTTGTAATTCACTATCTTATCAGAGGATCACCCTTTGTTCCCATACCCTTTGATAACCATCATCCCCTTGTGCTATAGGGTGTGCCATGGATTACAGAGAGCTAAGCCAAAGCATGTATAAGCTCATACACAGGACATGCACCGAGTTGCCTCAAGACATCACCGGAGCGATTGAGAATGCCGTCCGACAGGAAGAAAACGGTTCCATTGCACAGGAGACGCTCGGCATCATATTGGAAAGTGCATCACTGTCACGAGGGAAAAAGCTCCCCCTCTGCCAGGACACCGGCGTACTCTTCGCTTTCATTCAGGCACCTCCGGATGAAAGGATTTTCCAGGTGGAAGATGCCATAAAAGATGCTGTAAAAAGACTCACAAAAGAAGGCATCCTGAGACAAAACTGCGTGGACCCCGAGACAGAGGCGAACACACTCGACAATACCGGCCCCTATGTACCTCAGATACACTTCGCGCCGGTGCCCGGCCCCATGATGGTGAGCATCATGCTTAAGGGAGGAGGCTCGGAAAATGTGAGTTTACAGTACAGTCTCCCGCTCCAGAGGATTCATGCATCAAGAGACCTGGAAGGTGTGAGGAGATGTGTCCTGGATGCAGCACACCAGGCTCAGGGCCATGGTTGTGCCCCGGGCATCCTCGGGGTATGCATCGGCGGGGACAGGGCATCGGGTTACCTCGTGGCAAAGAAACAGCTCTTCCGGAAACTGGATCATGAGAATCCGTCCCCGGTGCTTGCATCATTGGAACAGACGATCCTCCAAGAGGCAAACACTTTGGGCATCGGTCCCATGGGTCTCGGGGGCAGAACAACACTCCTGGGGGTCAAGATCGGTGTCGCAGGCAGGCACCCGGCAAGCTACTATGTGACGGTGAGTTACTCCTGCTGGGCCACCAGACGATACACGGCTGAACTGAGCGATGAAGGAAACATCAGGAAATGGAACTGAAGCGTATTACCTCACCCCTTAAACCCGACGTAATAGAGAGCCTTTCTGCTGGAGATATGGTTAGGCTCTCGGGCCGGATCGTCACGGCCCGAGACCAGGTCCACAAGTATCTGGCCTCGGGCGGCGAGCCTCCGATAGACCTTTCAGGTATGGTTATCTACCATTGCGGTCCTCTCGTGATTAAGGAAGACGGCCGATGGAAGGTTAAGGCAGCAGGCCCCACGACCTCCATGAGAGAAGAGCCCTACGAGGAGGACATAATCTCCAGATTCAGGCCCGGGGCCATTATGGGAAAGGGCGGCATGGGCGACAAGACCTTGAACGCCATGTCCGCATATGGTTGCATATATCTCAATGTCACAGGCGGTGCCGCCCAGTATCTGGCAAGATGCATCGTGGAAGTGGAAACGGCATACCTGGAAGAATTCGGACAAGTAGAAGCCATGTGGGTGCTGAAGGTAAAAGACATGCCGGCACTTGTTAGTATGGATTCAAAAGGCTGTTCACTGCACGGCAGTATCCTTTCGAGATCCTCGGCGCAGCTCGATATGCTGCTTGAACACCGGATAAAGAACAAAAGTCGCACATAAAACATATATACCACCACAAGGAGGTAGTTCCATGAATGTGAAAGAGTTGTTTGACCTCAAGGGCAAGGTCGCCATTGTCACCGGTGGCGGAAGGGGCATCGGCAAGTTCATTGCAACAGGATTTGCAGAAGCCGGTGCTCATGTAGTGATCGCATCCCGGAAGGTGGCCAACTGCGAGAAAGTGGCGCAGGAACTTGCCAAGTTAGGTGTGAAAACCCTGGCACTGAAATGCGACACCGGATCCGAAGACGATATCACAAACCTGGTGGATGCGGCCATGAAGGAGTTCGGCAGGATCGATATCCTCGTGAACAACGCAGGCATTACCTGGGGTGCGCCGACCCTGGAATTTCCTCTGGACAAGTGGGACAAGATATTCGAGGTGAACGTACGCGGCGTCTGGATCCTCACCCAGAAGGTCGCTAGCATCATGAAAGAAAAGGGGGGCGGCAAGATCATCAATATCTCATCCGTCTTCGGCTCACGCGGGTCCATGGAGGAAGGACATCCGGCCGTGGCCTACAATTCTTCCAAGGCTGCGATCGAGGTACTTACCAAGAACCTGGCGGTGAAACTCGCTCGCTATAATATATTTGTCAATTGCATAGCTCCGGGCTTCTTTAGAACGGATATGATGGAGTATGTCTTCAAACCCGATATGAAACCCATCCTTGATCTGACCCTTGCGCAGATACCACTGGTAAAATACGGGGAAGAGGACCATGTCAAAGGCCTGGCGGTTCTCTTGGCATCAAGTGCTTCGGATTTCATGACAGGGGTTGTCATACCACTTGACGGCGGGCTGTCCGCCAAATAATAACGCGCCGTCGGCAACCGACAGGCATGTACACAAAAATAGGTATCAGCCAAAAGTGATATCCGGGAATAATGTTGAACAAGGCAAAACCTTGTGATGAGGGGCCAGGATTCCCCCCCCTTCTCAGCATCAGACCTTCCTGGAGATATACCTGTCTTGGTCCATATCCTGGAGGTACACGGTGTAATACCTGCGGTCGGGGTTTTCAAACCACTCCAAGCCCTGGCCCCGGCATGCGTTACAGGCACGATGGGGAATGTGTACGCCAAGTATATGGTAGCCTGTTGATGCAGCCGAGTCTATCTTGAAAGTGCCGGGGCATGCGTCACAATAGCGGTATACCTCCTGCTGGTTTTCCGAGATCCCGTCCGTATCGTAAAAGATGCTCCGGTGTCTCTCCATGAACGGTTTCCTCTCGGGTCTCAATTCCTCTCTGGCCTTCCACATGGCTAGGATCTGCTCGCACAGCCGTTGTATGTAATCCGTGATCTTCGGATCCTGCCTTAATTTCATTGGGTCGAGATCGGGTTCCTTCACATATGAGAAATCCACACCCGCCAAAGCCAGGATTATACCCATGTTCACATAAGGAAGGGCCCCTTCTATGGAATAGCCTCCTTCGAGCACGCAGATATCGGGTTTGAGGATTTCATTGAGCCTTGCATAGCCGCCTGCGGTAAATGACATGTTGGTGATGGGGTCGGTATAATGATTGTCCTGGCCAGCGGAATTGATGACAAGGTCGGGTTTGAAGTCTGATATAACCGGCATGACGAGGTGTTCCATCGCATAGAGTATGCCCTCATCACCGGTCCTGGGAGGCAACGGTATATTCAAGGTGAGCCCGGCCGCATTTGGTCCGCCGTACTCCGACGGGAATCCGGAGCCCGGATACAAGGTCCTCCCGTCCTGATGGATGGAGATGTACAACACATCAGGGTCATGCCAGTAGATATCCTGGGTGCCGTCCCCATGGTGGCAGTCGGTATCGACGATGGCTATCTTTTTGATCCTTGGGTAATGCCACCTCACCCACTCCACCATCACTGCCTCGATATTGATGTTGCAGAAACCCCGGGCACCCTGGACCACCCGCATCGCATGGTGTCCCGGCGGTCTTACGAGGGCGAAGGCATTATCCACAACCCCTTCGAGAACAAGCCGTGCGGCCTCGATGCATCCGCCGGCGGAGACATTATGAGACGGCGTTATGCGCGAAGAGACATCGGGTATGCAGAAATGGGCCCTGTTGATATCATGCTCGTCCGCAAGCCCTGCCTTGAACTCCTTTATGCCCTCGATATCGAGGACCCCTTCCTCCAGGACCTGATCCTGGGTATAGAGGAGCCTCTCCTTGCGCTCGGGATGTGTGGGAGAAATCTCCCAGTCGTATGCTGGGAAAAAAATCAGGCCGGTGTTCTTTTCGGACCTGATCATTGCCTGCTCCATTCGCTCAGAATGCCCGGTCTGGTCTGGATCTTGACCCGCATGTTCCTGCCCACGGTGGAAAAACCCCTCACCATGTTGAAGCTTTGCTCCTCGATAATACTGAACTCAACGTCGTCACTGAGCCCCAGCAGGGAGGCATTCGCCCTTATGGCATCAAATCCCAGAACCTTCAGCTCATCCATGCTCAGTGTCTGCCCGGCTTCTTTTTCCATGTGCAGCTCCGGGCAGATGATCCGCTTCAGCTGGGTGTCGGCAAGCAGGGTGATCTGGGCGGTCGTCCGTGCAAGGGCCGCCCCCAGGGCATTTGCCACCATTGCATGCCCCGGCACCTCGCATTCCATATGGAGAGACTCCTCGAGATAGGGCTTGAGCAAGTGCGCCGGGCCCCCGATGAGGATCGCCCGCTGCGGCCGGACTATGTCCGGATGGAGCATCTCATGAATGGTATAGACCGGGTTACTGTTCACCTGGTCCACGAAAGCAAGTGCCCCTTTCCTGATGTTCTCCACCATGATCGAGATGATCCTGGTACTGAGTCGGGGGATATCCGTCCCGAGATCATCCGCCAGGGGCTTCAGCACCTCGATGGCCTTTTCTGAATCCCCTGTATCAATCTTACCAAGGGCTGCGAATGCATCCATGGGCGTGGGGGCGGGACCTCCCATACATGCCGGCGGGCCGCTTCTGCCGGGGCCGACCTGCAAATCACCGTCTTTTATCCATACGCAAGAATCCCCACCGGCACCCACGGAGTACACCTTGAGCCCGCGCACCAGTGTCTTGAGTCCGCCGATGTCCACACCCTTCGGTTCAAAAACAGGGATGCCGTTAAGAAGGATCCCGATGTCCGTGGTAGTACCCCCGATATCCAGCACCAGGGCTGTTCCTTCAGTCATGTCCGTAAGAGCTAAAGCCCCCATCATGCTGGCAGCAGGGCCCGACAGGATGGTCTCCACAGGCAGTCTGTTCGCAGCGGATGAAGCATAGGTGCCTCCATCTGCCTTGAGAAAAAAGAGGGGAGCATTGATCCCCAGTCGGGAAAGGGCCTCCTGAACGGATGAAACAAAGCGTTCTTGCACGGGCATTACTGCGACATTGAAATAGGTGGTGTTCAGGCGTCTCGGAAAATTCAGGCTGCCGCTCATGGTATGACCCTGGCAGAAGTAGGTGAAATCGTCTTTGATGAGGGATGCTATTGAAGATTCGTGGACCGAATTTCTCACAGAGAACTTGGATACGATGCCCACACACTCCACACCCGAGTTCTTCATCTGCCGGGAGGCATTAAGGACCTCTTCCTTGTCGATGGGTACATATTCACGCCCCCGGTGGTCAATGGCACCCTTAACCAGGTGAAATGCATCGGAGAGAAAATATCGGGTCGGGTCTATGCCGGGACCTGCAGATACTATCATGCCTGTCTTTGCATATTTCTTCTCCACAATGGCATTGGTGGAAAGTGTCGTCGACAGGATTACTCGTGTGACACCCTGATATTCGATTCCAAGTCTATCAACAGCCTCCAGGATGGAATCCACAAGGTCACGGCCTGTGGTTGTCTTTGAAGTCGAAAGGATCTTTCTTCCTTTGAGACACACTGCATCGGTATGTGTCCCGCCAATGTCGATACCCAAAATCATAAGTTGTATCATACCAATTCATACCTGAATTGACAATCCTTTGCGGGAATCTTGCATTGATCGTACGGATCTGATAGATCACGGTTGTGATTATCCCTCGGAGGCTGATTTGAAGAACATACTTCTCGCGACCATTGCCTTATTCGTAGTCATTGGATGTACCCCATCAGGTCCGACCAAGTCTGATGTAACCATAAACGATAGAAACCCGGTAACCGACCAGCGGATATTCGCCCAAATAAATTTTCTTACCGACAACCCCCCCATTACCTACCAGTGGACCGCAACCGGCGGTGCGCTTGATATTCCCGACATCACCCCTTTTTCAACCTATTGGACAGTCCCGAGCGTACCCGGCACCTATTCGCTAACCTGTGCCATTACGGACAAGGAAAAGAAGAAGGCGGCATATACCTTCACGATAGCGGTGCGGGAAAGATCACTTCAGAGCAACCTCGTCGAGGCGAACAAAGTCGTCCTCTCCATCACCAAGGAGTCAGAATACAAAACCGGGGGTGTATGGGTCTCGATCAAGGACAACAAGCTCAAGTTCATCAATTCGCAGATCAACGAGGACAGTATCTGGTCTAAAAATTTCATAACCATGCTGAACCGTACGGACCCGGATACGCTGCTGTATACCCTCTGGGGAGTGGAGACCACCGGCAGGAACATCTTGGAGCTCACCTCATCTACCGAAACCACGCTTGTCTGCAGCACCTGTTACAACACGGATACCATAAATACAATGGCGCGAGATGTAACTAATACCTCCATCCTCTGGGTGGGCACCGATTCCGGCCTCAACTATTATGATCCCTCAACCACGACATGGACCAACTATCTGCTGGCACAGGTGAACGACCTCTCCGAAGGTCCCGATTATGTCTATGCTGCAACGAACAACGGGGTGTTTAGAACGGATGGGAAAACGATCTATGGCGGTGATACCTGTGCAGTTCTTGCCGTTGCGAGCGGCACGGCAACGAATGCAGCAACCGATGTGTGGTCCGTGGTCCAGGGTGTGGTTCAGAAAAACGGCAAGCAGTTGGATGCTCAACCAAGCGTTGTTGTATGCAGTCTTGATGTAGATCCTTCAGGGAAAATATGGTGCGGCAAATCCTGGTGGGACGGGAGTCAATGGCATGTCGTTCCGGGTCTGGAATCCGTTCAGATAGTGAAATCAGTGGCAAGCACGGAAGGTCTTATATATTTCCTCTCCGACTCAGGGGTTCTGTACCGCTGGTAGGTTTGTGCGCGACGAGATGTCTTTTGCGATGCGGTCCACCATTGAGCTCAGGACCCCTTCTATGTAGGGCGACGGCACATCCACCCTGCGAAGCCAGCTCATATGGAAGGCGCTCTTCTTCGAAGATTCCTTTGCAGTACGATAGAAATAGGTCTGAGAATCGGAAGCACCCACCACTTTGACCGTAAGGGAAACAGTGGTAGGCCCCTCGTTCCCCCCATACGAGAGATTTTCCAGTGTGCCGGTGATGATATAATTCACCTCAGGCGGCTTTTTTTCAGCATAGACGACCTGCCGGAAGGCCTTATGCTTAAGCAGGGATCCCGTCAGTTTCTTGGCCGCATATACACCCCAGTTTTCATAGCCGACGGCCTCAAAGGGCATGACGGCCGCGGTGCTCAGATACATGCCTGCAAGCCCTGTATCTATAGGTGTGGCCTCATCGTAGATCCGCGTCGGCATCACAAGGGCGCATCCGCTCAGAATTATGCACATGATCCCCAGCATCCCCGTGATCCCGGCAAGACCATGTCCTCTTCCATGCCTCATACCAGAATCCTCCATGCGGCTTCTCACACCGGATCTATCGGGCTTTCAGGCTCGGATCTTGAGAAGATTAACCGGTCTTGTTCCTTACGGAGCATGAACATAAAAGGCCGCCCTCAGGGGCGGCCTTGAGTTGCGGGGACGATGAGAAACAAGATTATTTTCTAAGACTGTTCCATAAATCACTATT